>DAHVFI010000290.1 GCA_027317045.1 Gammaproteobacteria bacterium | reverse complement strand
TACCGCGAACGGCGACACATAGCTGACATGGTGCCACATGGGCACCTGGAACAGGGTGAGGGAGTTAAAAACAGGGAAGAAAGTATCTGTGACCATGCCGCTGTCATCCATGAACTGCAATAACCCCCCCCAATCCGCTTGCCATTCTTTAGTAAGATTCAACACATAGGCGGCCATCCGATATTGACTGCCCATCTGATCATTGTGTTTCTTAAGGAAATGGCCCGCAATATAGCGAGTCGCCTGCGCGTCCGCTTTTATGATGTTTGGGACCCCGGTGACGCGGCGCATGAGATCCAGGAACGGTGGAGCATTGATGAATTCCACCATGGTATGCAGGGCGAGCGCTGGATCACGTTTTTCCTTGTAGGCGGTGATCATCATATAGCTGTTGTAAATGAACTGGAACTTGTCCACTGCCCGAACCTGTACCTTGCTGTTAAGGTTCATCCAGTCTGCTTGGGTAAAGGTGGCAAGCGTGTCGGCTGCCAACAGGGTGGATTGCTCGCCATCTATATAAGCCATCCCCCATGGCACTTCCCGCTCAAGACATTGGTACAGGTTTTCAGCGACATTGGGGAGCATGACATCCCGGATCTGGATGCGCCGCTTTTGTCTGAATTCTGCCGCCAGGCTGGGGATATCCAGTGCCGGATTTAGCATAGGGTGTTGGGCGCTCTTGCCGCTTTGCGATCAGTTACGAGTATATATCCCCATCCCCACGTTTGCAGCGGCAACAGTGCTCTTGCCGCCATCTGGTTTTTCGACCGCCTGTTCACTGCTGGTATCATAAAGACGCCTCAGGAGAGGATACTCAGGGCATGACAGATATACCGGACTTGCAGGCTTTAGCTGCGGCCGCAAACATGGGGCAGCCGCAGGCCCAGTACCGTCTGGGTGCGCTGTACTTTTCCCGGGGTGAGATGCCTGCGGCTCTCGATTGGCTAAGCCGCGCAGCGGAAAGCAATGTAGCAGATGCCCAGAACCTGCTGGGCATCATCTACCTGAATGGCATCGGCATAGCATGCCATCCACGCAAAGCCGCCGAACTGCTGCGCGCGGCCGCGGAGCTTGATCTCAAGGAAGCTCATTTCAATCTGGCGGGCTTGCTTTTTTGCGGGACCGGCATTGGCAACGATGATACCGCGGCATGCCGGCATCTACTGCGGGCCGCGGAACTCCGCCATCGCCCTGCTTTGCGGGTGCTGGGCTATCTTTATAGCCTCGCCGGCGATGCGGGATCACAGGCGTTGGCAACACAGTGCCTGGCAACGGCAGCGTTGCTTGGAGATGCGCATGCGGAATATGCGCTTGGTATGCGTTATTTGGAGGGCGCAGGCGTCAGGATTAATGTTGATGAGGGCGCCTACTGGCTGATCCGCGCAGCCAATAAAAATTTGTATTGTGCCGGATTGCGTCTCAAGGCATTGATTGGGGAGGTGGGGGAAACCCGCATACGGCACATCATGCAACGGCATATATCAGAGACACAATCTCTGGTCGCCAATACATCGGATTTACGCCAGCCGGAAATTAAACTCCACATACCGTCATCATCAAACCAAAAATCCATGACGGTGTCAGAATACCCTCAGATCCTTGAGGACAGGCTTTGTGACTATCTGATCAATCTTGCCGCACCGCAATTGGTGCCATCCGGCGTGGTGGATCCAAATACAGGCAAGCCGCTCAAAACAAAATTGCGAACCAGCAGCTCAATGAATTTTCAGCTCTCCATGTACGACATGGTCGTGGGTTTTGCCTGCCGGCAGCTAGCGTCGCTGGTAGGCATGCAGGCGGTTCAGGCGGAGCCCATTTCAGTGCTGCGTTATCTGCCCGGCGAAGAATACAAACCACATTACGATCATTTTGCGGTGGATGAGCGGGGCACACCCAAGGTGCAGGATACGAATGGACAGCGGCTGGTGACGGTATTTGCGTATCTGAATGAAGTGGCGGAGGGTGGTGAGACGGATTTTCCGCGGCTGAGCGTCCGGGTACGGTCAAGTAAGGGCAAGGCAGTTGCCTTTCTGAACTGCGACGCGGCCGGTAAGCCCGATCCGGATACCCTGCACGCCGGCTTGCCGGTGATTCGTGGCGAAAAGTGGCTGGCTACCCTGTGGTTTCGTGAGCGGCCTTTTAACTGGACCTAGCAGCCCGCTGCACTTGAGGACGATCCAGTGATCGCCCGCTGTTTTCCTCTCTCGGCCTGTTGGGCTACACTATGCAGTCGCGGCCGGAGTTGGTATTTCCTGAAGAAGAAACCCGCAAGTCTCTTGAATTCATTGATATTTACAGCGTATTCACCTGCGGACCACTTACCGGTCTGCGGTCCTATTTTTTGGCGGAAATGAGCGAATCTTATCAACAGCGTTACCAGGCGACGCCGTTTTCCGGCGGCAATGCCGCCTACGTGGAAACGCTCTACGAGCATTTTCTGGAAAATCCGGGGTCGGTGCCGGCTGAATGGGTGGATTATTTCCGTGGTCTCCAGACGGCGATTGCCGGCCCCCGGGATGTCCCCCGCGGCCCGGTGGAAGCCGCCATGCTGGCCCGCGCTCAGGCACACCGGACTCCGGCGCAACCCGCCAACAGCGGCTTGCATCCCGAGGCGGCCCAGAAACAAGCCGCCGTCATCAAGCTGATCGAATCCTACCGGGGGCGCGGTTATCTGCGCGCTAATTTGGACCCCCTCGGCCTGTACGTGCCGCCGGCGGTGCCGGATCTGGACCTGGCGTTTCATGGCCTGAGCACAGCCGACATGGACACGGTGTTCAGCACCGTATCGCTCAGCGGGCCCGATCGCATGCCGCTCAGGGATATCTGGTCATTGTTGCAGGCAAGCTATTGCGGGACCCTGGGTTTCGAATTCATGTATGTCACCAACGGCGAAGAGCGTCTCTGGGTGAAGGACCAAATTGAGACGACGCGTGCCAACGCGCAACTCAAGAATGACGAAAAGCTCAAGATCCTGGATTCGTTGGTGGCCGCGGAAGGCATGGAAAAATACCTGCATACCCGCTATGTGGGGCAGAAACGCTTTTCCATCGAGGGTGGTGAGTCCCTGATCGCCATGTTGCACGATTTGGTGAGGCAGGCCAGCGGTCTCGGTGTGCACGAGGCGGTCATCGGCATGGCCCATCGCGGCCGGCTCAATGTGCTCATCAACCTGCTGGGCAAGTCGCCGCAAGAGCTATTCTCGGAATTCGAGGGTGTCTATGACCCTAAAACCGCGGAAGGTTCCGGTGATGTGAAGTATCACCTGGGCTTTTCCTCCGATGTGCAGACGCTCCGTGGCAGCCTGCACGTGGCGCTGGCGTTCAACCCCTCGCATCTGGAGATCGTGAATCCGGTGGTAGTGGGTTCGGTGCGCGCCCGCCAGGACCGCCGCGGCGATCTCAACGGCCAGACGGTACTGCCGGTGCTGATCCATGGCGATGCGGCTTTGTCCGGCCAGGGTATCGGCATGGAAACCCTGCAGCTTTCCCAGGCGCGCGGTTTCCATACCGGTGGCACGATTCATATCGTCCTCAATAACCAGATCGGCTTTACCATCAGCAACCCACACGACGCCCGCTCCACGCCGTATTGCACCGATCTTGCCAAAATGCTGGAAGCACCGGTATTTCACGTCAATGGCGACGATCCTGAGGCTGCGATTTTTGCCACGCGTGTGGCGCTCGAGTACCGGCAGAAATTCCACAAGGATGTTTTCATTGATCTGGTGTGCTATCGCCGCCACGGTCACAATGAGGCCGATGAGCCCGCGGCCACGCAGCCCATCATGTATCAGAAGATCCGGAGTCACCCCACCACGCTGGCTTTGTACGCGCAAGCACTGAAACAAAAGAATCTGGTCAGCGACACTGCCATAACCTCTATGGCTGAGGAATATCGCAGCCAGCTGGATAGCGGCAAACCGGTGGCCCCCGGCATCACGGCTCATGTGCCCAACCAGTACACCGTGGACTGGAGCCGCTACCAGCAACACCACTGGCACGAGAGCGTGAATACCCGTCTGCCTGCGGAGCAGTTGAAGCTCCTGACGGACGCCATCAACCGCGTGCCGCAGAACGTTCCGTTACATCCCACGGTGGCGCGGATTTACGATGCGCGCCGCAAGATGGCGGCGGGTGTCATATCCATGGACTGGGGTTTCGCCGAGCTGCTGACCTATGCAAGCCTGGTGACCACAGGCTATCCGGTGCGTCTCACCGGCCAGGATACCGGCCGTGGCACCTTCTTTCACCGGCATGCGGTGCTGCACAACCAGAAAGATGGCAGTACCTATGTTCCGCTTGAACTTGTTGCCAGGGATCAGAAGCCTTTCACGGTGGTGGATTCGCTGCTCTCGGAAGAAGGCGTAATGGGGTTTGAATACGGCTACAGCACCGCCGAGCCGGACGCATTGGTGATCTGGGAAGCTCAGTACGGCGATTTCGCCAATGGCGCACAGGTGGTGATTGACCAGTTCATTTCCGCCGGCGAAGCCAAATGGGGCCGGCTCTGCGGGCTGGTGCTGTTTCTGCCTCACGGTTATGAGGGCGCCGGCCCCGAGCATTCCTCGGCGCGTCTCGAGCGCTACCTGCAATTGTGCGCGGAACACAATATGCAGGTCTGCGTACCGTCCACGCCGGCGCAGCTTTTCCATATGCTGCGCCGCCAGGTGATGCGGCCGTATCGCAAGCCGCTGGTGGTGATGTCGCCCAAGAGCCTGCTGCGCCACAAACTCTCGGTGTCCAGCCTCAGCGACCTCACCCACGGCCGTTTTCATGTGGTGATTCCGGAAATTGACGAACTGCGTGCCACCAAGATCAGCCGCGTGGTGTTTTGCTCCGGCAAGGTGTATTACGACCTGCTGGAAGCGCGGCGTGCCGATAAAAAAATAGACGACATCGCCATCGTGCGGATCGAGCAGTTGTATCCATTTCCGCATGAAGAATACGCGGGCATCATCAAGCTCTACGTCAATGCCCACGATATCGTGTGGTGCCAGGAAGAGCCACAGAATCAAGGTGCCTGGTACGAGATTCGGCACCGTCTGCAGGATCCACTTTCGGCACACCACCGTCTGCGCTATGTGGGACGTGCGGCTTCCGCCTCACCGGCCGCGGGTTATGCACAATTGCACAAGCAGCAGCAGGGCGCATTGATACAGGAAGCTCTGAGCAAGAGCGCCCTGACGGCGCCGGCGGCCGTCCGTGAGAACATCAAGATCCAAGGCGTTTCGGAGAAGGCATGAGCATCGAAATCAAGGTTCCGCAATTACCTGAATCCATCCAGGACGCCACGCTGGTCAGCTGGCACAAGCAAGCGGGCGAAGCCGTGAGACGCGACGAGAACCTGGTGGACATCGAAACCGACAAGGTGGTGTTGGAGTGCCCGGCACCCGCCGACGGTGTGCTCAAGGAAATCCGCATTCAGGGCGGCGCCACCGTCACCGCCGGCCAGGTGATCGCCATCCTGGAACCGGGCGCAGCGGCCGCCAGCAGCAAACCCGCGGCAGCCGCACCCTCTCAAACGGTTTCCGCTCCGCCAAAGACGGCGCCCGATGTTGCCGCCTCGGTACGCAGCGATAGGCCCCTCAGCCCTTCAGTACGCCGGCTGGTGGAGGAACACCAGTTAGATCCCGCAAAAATCCAGGGCAGCGGTCTCGACGGCCGTCTCACCAAATGTGATGTGCTGGAATATATCAACCAAGGCGCCGAACCGGCAGCGACCGCCGACTCAGGCGTACAAGCCGCTGCGCCAACCGCAAAAACCGCGACACCGATATCCCGGGCTGTTAGCGGCAGTCGTGAAGACCGGCGCGTGCCCATGACCCGCATGCGCGCGCGCATCGCCCAGCGTCTGAGCGAGTCCCAGGACAATACCGTGATGCTCACTTCCTTCAACGAAGTGGATTTGAGCAAGGTGATCGAGTTGCGCGGCCGTTACAAGGACAAGTTCGAGAAACAGCAGGGCGTGAAGCTGGGATTTATGTCGTTCTTCGTGAAAGCGGTAGTGGAGGCGTTGAAGAAATACCCGGTGGTGAATGCCTCATCCGAAGGCAACGATATCATCTATCACGACTACTGGGACATCAGCGTGGCGGTATCCACGCCGCGCGGTTTGGTAACGCCGGTGCTGCGCGATGCCGACCAGATGAGCTTCGCCGAGATCGAGAAAACTTTGGCGGACATGGCCGTGCGTGCCCGTGACGGCAAGATATCCCTGGAGGAGTTGACCGGCGGCACCTTTACCATCACCAACGGCGGGGTCTTTGGTTCCTTGTTTTCGACGCCCATCATCAACCCTCCCCAGAGCGGTATTCTTGGCATGCACACTATCAAGGAACGCGCCATCGTGGTGGATGGCCAGGTAGTTGCGCGGCCCATGATGTATATCGCCATCACTTATGATCATCGCATTGTGGACGGCCGCGAAGCGGTGCTGTTTCTGGTCTCGATCAAGGAACAGCTGGAAGACCCGGCGCGACTGCTATTGCAGATCTAAATTCTTAATCCCTGTGGATTCCTCCGTTTGCCTGGGGGCGCATAGGCTGGACTGTCTAAAAGGAATATTGAGATGAGCCAATCTTTTGATGTTGTCGTCATCGGCGCCGGCCCGGCCGGTTATGTATGCGCCATCCGCGCCGCCCAGAACGGTCTCAAGACCGCCTGCGTGGATAACTGGAAAAACCCGGATGGCAAGCATGCCTTCGGCGGCACTTGCCTGAACGCCGGTTGCATTCCCTCCAAGGCACTGTTGGAATCCTCGGAAATGTTTCGCAAGACGCAGCATGAATTTACCGCCCATGGCATCAAGGTCGGCAATGCGCAGATGGATGTATCGGTCATGCAGGCCCGCAAGTCCAAGATTGTCAGCAGTCTCACCGGGGGCATCGCCGCGCTGTTCAAATCCAACAACGTCACCGGCATCCGCGGCACGGCGCGTCTGCTTAAGAACGGCAGCGTGGAAGTGACGGATTCCGACGATCCGAAAAAGAAGGATATCCTCGAGGCCAAGCACATCGTGCTGGCGCCCGGCTCCGAGCCGGTGGAATTGAAAATCGCGCCCTTCGACCGTGAGCAGGTCGTGGATTCCTGGGGCGCGCTGGAATTCGCGGCCACCCCCAAGCGCCTGGGGGTCGTCGGCGGGGGCGTCATCGGCCTGGAATTGGGCAGTGTCTGGCAGCGGCTCGGTTCCCAGGTGACCATTCTCGAAGCCATGGATAATTTTCTGTTCATGGCGGATCAGCAAATCGCCCAGGCCGCGGCCCGGGAATTCAAGAAACAGCAGCTGGATATCCGTTTGGGCGCGAAAGTGACCGGCGTGGACAAGAGCAAGTCCGGCATCAGCGTGCATTATGAGGACAAGGACGGCAAGCATGATATCGAGGTGGATAAACTGATCGTGGCCGTGGGCCGCCGCCCGGCCATTCAAAACCTGCTGGAGGACGGCAGTGGAGTGAAGCTGGATCAGCGCGGGTTTATCCAGGTGGACGAAGAATGTCATACCGGCGTCAAGAATATATGGGCTATCGGTGATTGCGTGCGCGGACCGATGCTGGCGCACAAGGGTTCGGAAGAAGGCGTCATGGTGGCGGATTTGATGGCCGGCAAAGTTGCGGAGATGAATTACGATGTGATCCCCTCGATCATTTATACCTGGCCGGAGATCGCCTGGGTGGGCAAGACCGAGGAGGAACTTAAGAAACAGGGCGTCAAGTACAAGTCGGGTGGCTTCCCGTTCGCCGCCAACGGCCGTGCCAAGGCCATGGAAGCGGCCGCCGGCATGGTGAAGATACTCGCCCAGGCGGATACCGATGAAATACTCGGCGTGCACATTTTCGGGCCCATGGCTTCGGAAATGATCGCTGAAGCGGTTATTGCCATGGAATTCCGCGCCAGCGCCGAGGACATTCAACGCACCATCCACGCCCATCCGACGCTTTCTGAGGCGATGCACGAAGCCTCGCTGGCGGTGGACAAGCGCGCCATCCATGCCATTAACCGATGATCATGGGCAGTGCATAAGCTACATTGCATAAGCCACGGAAGGCGCCTGCAGGTGCCTTTCTTTTTGCTTGCCCGGCTTTGAAGGCGGTGAGAGGATTGCCCTCGACATGCATCAGCGTCTCGCCATAATCCTGAGTCTATTGCTGCTCTGGCCGATCATGGCTTGGTGCGCGGTGCCGCCCCACGCAGTGGTGTTCCTCTACCACCGATTCGGCGATGACCGCTATCCCTCCACCAACATACGTCTGGATCAGTTCGATACGCAGTTGAA
>DAHVFI010000287.1 GCA_027317045.1 Gammaproteobacteria bacterium | reverse complement strand
CCCGTTGACGGCGCTCATCTGGTTACGCAAAGTCAAGGCCATCAGCAACTGACCGCGGTAGTCCGTGAGGCTGACATTCACGTTGGGATCGAGTCCTACCGCTATTTTCTGTGTCAGCGTGTGGCCGCCCACGGCAAAGGTGGCGGTGTAGCTGCCCAGCAGCACTCGCGGACCGCCCCGGTCCTGTTCGGCGCCGACTCCCTTGAGGAAATCGATGGCCGTGGGCCCGGCGTAATCCATACCCCATACGAATTGATTCAGGCCGGCTTTCCCGGGGGCGTGGAGGGTATTCACGGTGCGCCCTTGAGCATCCGTGATCACGATCTTCACCGGGCCTTGGTGACTGTGCTTGTCTTTGGCCTTGAACCCGGTCTTAAGGTAATAGCTGAATTCCACGCCCTGTGGTGCATTGGGTGCGGTGTAGGTCCATTGTTGGCCTTCGTCGGTTGCCCAGTGGTTATACAGCGTGCCCGGCTGGGCGCTGAACAAGTGGAATTCACGGTTGCTGACGCCAGCGGTCCATTCCTCCAGTGGCCGCAGGTTGTCCAATACAAACAGCCCGCGGCCGTGGGTGGCCACCGCCAGTGAATGGGCGGCGGGCGCGAACTGCAGGTCAAATACGGGCACGGTGGGGAAATCGCCTTTGAGCGGATGCCACTGGTCGCCATCATTCAGGGAATAGTAAAGACCGGTCATGGTGCCGGCGATGAGCAAACCTTTGTGATCGGGATCTTCCCGCACCACCAGCACCGGCGTGTGCGGCGGCAAACCGTCCGTAATCCGGGTCCAACTGCGTCCGAAATTGGTGGTCCGGTAAACATACGCCTGATCATCGTCAAGCATGTGCGCATCGAAACTCACATAGGCGCTACCGGCATCAAAAGGCGAAACCCCTATCTGATACACCCGCGCCCACTGGGGCGCGCCGTGGGGTGTCACGTTGTCCCAGTGGGCCCCGCCGTCGCGGCTGAGCTGCACCAGGCCGTCATCGGTGCCTACCCATATGGTCTTGTCGGGTGCAAGCGTGATGGACAGGAGCGTGTCGTAATTCTCAGCGCTGCTCACATCATGATAAACCGGGCCACCCGGAATCTGTTGTTTGCTCTTGTCGTTGCGCGTCAGGTCGGGGCTGATGACCTGCCAATGGCTGCCGCCGTCGGTGGATTTGAATAACACATTGGCGCCGAGGTATACGGTATTGGCATCCGTAGGCGAGACCGCAATCGGCGAGGTCCAATTGAAGCGGTATTGGGATTCCGCCAGTGTTTTCGAGGTGTTCTGCAATCCATAGGATGTGGTGGGCCGGATCATCATCGAGAGATGCGTGCGCGTGTCATAGCGTACGGTGTAACCGTCCTCCAGATCGGCGTAAATGATGTGCGGATTGCTGGGGGCGATTACCGCATATTCGCCGTCACCGCCGACGGTCGTGAACCAGTTCTTGCCGGTCACACCCCTTTGGTCGAGGGCACTGCTGGGCCCGCACCAGGCGCTATTGTCCTGCAGTCCGAGGCAGGCATTGAATGGCGATTGATTGTCCACCGATACCGTATAAGCCTGTTCGATAGGCAGGGTATCGAGGAAGCGCCAGTGTTTGCCGCCGTTGAGACTGAGAAATACGCCGCCGTCGTTGCCTTGAAGAATACGCTGCGGATTTTGCGGATCAATCCACACGGCGTGATGATCCACATGCACGCCCTTATCAATGGGATGCGCGGTCTTGCCGCCATCATCCGATTCCATTAACTCCAGGGAAGTGAAGTAAAGCTTGTTGTCATTATCCGGAGCCACTTGCATGCCCGCAAAGTACCATTGACGCACCGCCAGCGCATGATTATCGCTGACCATCGCCCAGTGATTGCC
>DAHVFI010000264.1 GCA_027317045.1 Gammaproteobacteria bacterium | reverse complement strand
CGCTTGAAACGGGTGCTTTTGATCTGATTATCACCGATTTCCATCTGGGCTGGACCACCGGTCTGGAAGTTCTGAAGCTGGCGAAGGCGCGCTGGCCGGAACTGCCGGTCATCATGTTTACCGGGACGGGAACCGAGGAAGCCGCGGTAGAGGCCATGCGACTCGGCCTTTCTGATTATGTGGTTAAATCGCCGCGTCACATGGCGCGGCTGCGAAGTTCGGTACATGCGGCACTGAGTCACGCTTACGAGACGCGCGCCCGTCAGCATGCGGAAGCGCTGCTTACCGACGCGCTGCAGTATATCGAGGATGGCTTTATCCTCTTCGATGCCAAAGATCGGATGATGCTCTGCAACCAGCAGATGCGGCGGATGTATCCGGAACTTGCCGGCCTCCTGGTGCCCGGAAAGAAGTTCGAGGAAATCCTCAAAGCCGGTATCGAGGGGGAACAGTACAAACTCACTGGCGACAAGCGCGCAAATCTCATACGAGAACGGCTTGCGGCCCACCGGCTTGCGACCGGCAGCCTGGAGCAGCAGCTCAGCGATGGTCGCTGGGTGCTTATCAAGGAACGTCGCAGCCATGACGGTGGCTACATCAATATCTATACAGATATCACCGCCATCAAACAGCGCGAGCTGGCTCTGGAAAAACTTCTGTCCGAACACATTATGTTGGCCGCTGCTACGCAACAATCTTCCGCGGGTGTTGTGGTCGTTGACGTGCAATCCACTGATGAAAACTATCCCATTATTTACGTTAACCCTGCTTTTGAACGCATCACCGGTTTCGCGGCTCAGGATATCAGCGGACGTGATTGGCGTTTGTTGGCGGAGATGTCCGGGACCAATACCGAGGCTCGTGAACAGATCCGCGATGCATTCCGGAAAAGACAGCCCACACAGATAGATGCAGTCAACCGGCGCAAGAATGGTGAGAAATTCTGGAACTCGCTTTCCATAAGCCCGGTGTTCGATGAACGCGGCACATTGCGCTTCTATATGTGCGTGTTCACGGATATCAGTGAACGCGTGCAGATCCGTGACATGCTGGAGGAGCACGCCCGGATGCTCGCGGAAGCGGAACATCTGGCGCATCTCGGGCATTGGCGCTGGGACATAAACGCCGACAAGCTATGGCGCTCCGAGGAGATCTTTCGCATCCGCGGCATGACGCCAAACGATGCACCGGTGGATTTCCGCGGCACGGTGAACAGTTTTCACCCCGATGATCGTGCAATGGTAAGCAATGCCATCAGCGGAGTGGCCGTCAACCATCAGAGTGCGGAGTTCGAAGCCCGAATTCTACGGCCCGACAGTGAAATACGGCATGTACGCATCATCGCTCAATACAGCCCGCCGACGTCTAGTTCCGGTGAAGCGGTTTTCGGCACCTTTCAGGACACTACCGTACAAAGACAGCAGGAGGCGGCGTTGCGGCGCAGTGAACGCCGTTACCGGCGACTCATGGAAGCCGTTCCCCATGGCATTATTGAAATCACCGTTGACGGCACCATCACGTATGCCAATCAGTCACATCACAAGATGCTTGGTTATCAGCGTGGGGAACTTATCGGGAAATCCATGTTCGACCTCATTTCAGAACCGGTACGGCAGGCGGATGCCAGGCGGCGTTTTCAAATGATGATGAATGCGGAAGCGTTTACCCAGGCGTTCACCAGTCGTTTTCTGACCACCGATGGACATGCGATTGACGTGCAGGTGGATGCAGTCATCAGTCGTAACGAGGATGGCAAGATCAATGGTGTCATCACCGTAGTCACGGATGTAACCGAGCGCCTGCAAAGCGAACAGCGTCTGCGTTATCTGGCGTTTTATGATCCTTTAACCGGCCTCGGCAACCGTGCGCTGCTTGATGAACACCTTGGGGATCAACTCGCCAAGCGGGATGAAGATAAACGTGTGGCGGTTGTACTGTTCAACATAGACAGCTTCAAGATCATCAATGACGTCCTTGGCCATCGAGTAGGTGATGCGGTACTGCGTGAATTTGGTGCGCGTTTGGCGGCGAAATTCGGCAATCAGGATGGAGTGGCGCACCTTGGTGCGGACGAGTTCGCGGTGGTGCTGACGGGGGAATTCGAGCGGGAGGAAGTGGGCATCCAGGTTCAGGAAATCAAAAACGCCCTGGAAGCACCGTTGCAGCTTTCCGGCAGCCGTCTGGATATCCGTCTCAGCGTGGGCGTATCCATGGCACCGCACGACGGCGATGACAGCGAAGAACTGCTGCGCAACGCCGACAATGCGCTGTTGGATGCCAAGCGCGATACCCCGGGGGCGATTCGTTTCTACAACGCGGAGATGAAGGCCCTGGTGGAGGAATTCCTGATGCTGCAAGGGCGCCTGCGAGTTGCCGCCATACAGGGTGAATTCTATCTCGAATACCAGCCGCAAGTCGAAATGGAAAGCGGCAAGATCACCGGTCTCGAGGCTTTGCTGCGCTGGCGCACGGAGGATGGTGAGCTGATTCCACCTGGAAAATTCATACCGATTGCCGAGCAGAGCGGCGATATCATCACCCTGGGCGCTTGGGTCTTGGAAGCCGCCTGCCGCCAAGCTGTAGCTTGGAAGAGCCTGGGGGTTCAGTCGGTTCCGATAACAGTCAATATGTCGGCACGTCAATTCTTGCAGGATGACTTGGTGCGCACCGTTCGTGATGTTCTGGAACGCACCGGTTTCGATCCCCACCAGTTGTGTCTTGAGCTGACTGAGACGGCCTTGATGACGGATAATCCGAGTGTCCTGAGGCACATGCAAGCGTTGACCGCGATGGGCATTCGATTCTCGCTGGATGATTTTGGCACCGGCTATTCATCGTTGAGCTATCTCAGCCGTTTCCCCATCAGTGCTCTCAAGATAGATCGCAGTTTCGTTGTCGGCATGTCGCTGGATTCCAAACATGTAGCGATAGTCAGCGCCGTGGTGGCCATGAGCCGTGTGCTCGGGCTTGAGGTGGTTGCGGAAGGAGTGGAGGAACTGTATCAGGTGGAAAATCTGCGATCCACCGGTTGTAATGTGGCACAGGGATTTTATTACAGCCGACCGGTGTCGGCGGACAGTTGCACGGTGCTGTTGCGTGCCGGCACGGTCCGGCCTAAACGGCCAATCTAACCTGGTGTGGGCGGAGTTAAATCTTGGTTTTAAAAATATAGCAAGGGAAGTATACCGGGACTCAAGCGCGACGTTCCACGGAAAATTCGGCTAATTCCATGAGTGCCGTTTTGAAAACAGAATCTGATAAGGCCTTGAGTGCAGCAACGGCCTGTTGCGCTTCTTGTTGTGCATGGTTATGGGTGTAATCCAATGACCCGGTCTTCTGGATGATGGAAAGAATGTCATTAATATGTTCGCGGCCGCCGCTCTCAATAGCCCGGCGAATGATCTGACGCTGTGCCGGCATACTCTTCTGCATGGCATGGATTAGGGGCAGGGTCGGTTTACCCTCGGCGAGATCATCACCGATATTCTTGCCCAGCTCGATGGTCGTCGCGCTGTAATCCAGCATGTCATCCACCAGTTGAAAAGCGTTACCCAGATGTAAGCCATAGGCAGCCAGCGCGTCCTGCTCGGCCACGGGACGCCGTGCAATCACCGCGCCGAGCTGTGCGCCGGCCTGAAACAGTGTCGCGGTCTTGCGGCGGATGACTTCCAGATAACGCGCTTCCGTGGTGTCGGGATCGTGACAATTAAGCAGCTGCAGGACCTCACCCTCGGCGATAAGGTTGGTGGCGTCCGCCAGAATATGCATGACCCGCATGTCGTTAACCGCCACCATCATCTGAAAGGCGCGGGAATAGAGAAAATCGCCCACCAGGACACTGGCTTCATTGCCCCAGATAGCGTTGGCAGTTTCGCGGCCGCGCCGCAGGCCGGAGTCGTCCACCACGTCGTCGTGGAGCAGCGTGGCGGTATGTATGAATTCGATAATGGCGGCGAGTCTGATGTGGCGGTCGTCGCTGACGCCGCAGGCGCGCGCTGTCAGTAATACCAACATGGGGCGCAAGCGCTTGCCGCCGCCATTGATGATGTATTCGCTCAGCTGATTGATCAGCGCCACATCCGAGCGCAGTTCCTCGCGGATCAGCCGGTCAGTGCCACGAAAATCCTCCTCAACAAGGGCGCGTACCGCGCTCAAATTGGGCGCAGGACCGGCGGGTCTGAGGGGTACGGAGGCTAGCACCATGGTTTAGCCGGAATAGTGACTCAGGCGATTGCGGAAGGGCGATGCTAGGGGCGGCCTTGGGGGGTGTCAAGGCGCCGGCGGCCGGTTTGACCCGCGGCCCCGTAGGCCTTAGAATTCGCGCCCTTTGACGGCATTTTCCACAGGTTTTCCGGAGAGTCCCAATGTATGCGGTGATTGAAACCGGTGGCAAGCAGTACCGGGTCAGCGAAGGCGACGTCGTTCGCATCGAGAAACTCGAGGCGCAGGCAGGCGCGGCGGTGGAATTCGACCGGGTGCTGCTGGTGGGCAGGGACGATGCCTCGCCGGTATTGGGCGCGCCCTTCCTCAAGGGCGGCAAGGTCACCGGCACGGTAAAGGCGCTCGGCCGCCACGACAAAATCTTCATTTTCAAGATGCGCCGGCGCAAGAATTACCGCCGCCGCGCGGGTCACCGGCAGTCCTATACCGATGTCCAGATCACCGGCATCCAGGCCGGTTG
>DAHVFI010000255.1 GCA_027317045.1 Gammaproteobacteria bacterium | reverse complement strand
GTCTACAACAAGTTTGGTCCCGGTTACGCGGGCATCACCGCCAAGGTCGGCGCGCGCGCTACGATCAGCTTGCCGCCGGCCAGACCCGGACTGACGCTTGCTTCGGGACGCTATGCGCTGGTGTTACACAGCGTCAATGGGCATAGCTTTACGCTGCTGGTGGAAATTCCCTAAGTGCACTTGCGTACTGCCGCCGGCGGCGCCGGGCGGTGGATAGAAAATTCGCGCCGCGATGGTGATGTGCGGCTGCTTATTGGCACCGCCATTTTGAGCTCAGGCTGAGCTTGGGCAGGCTGTCTCAGGGTTCGGTGTCCGCAGGAGGGGGTGACTGAACATGGCCAACACACTTATCCTGGCGCGTTCCCAGTTCGCCCTCACAGCACTGTTCCACATCCTCTGGCCGGTGCTGACCATCGGGCTGTCGCTGTTTCTGGTGGTGAACGAAATGCTGTGGATACGCCGCCGCGATCCCGATTACTACCGGCACGCCCGTTTCTGGAGCAAATTGTTCATCCTCAATTTTGGCGTAGGTGTGGCATCCGGCGTACCCCTGGAGTTTGAATTCGGCACCAACTGGGCGCCATTCTCCGCCGCCATGGGGGATTTCTTCGGCAATATCCTTGGCTTCGAGGGCGCCATGGCCTTCATGCTGGAGGCGGGCTTCCTCGGCATCATGCTGTTCGGCTGGAAACGGGTGGCACCGAAGATTCACCTGTTTGCCAGCTGCATGGTGGCGCTCGGAGCATCGCTATCGGCTTTCTGGATCATGGTCGCCAACAGCTGGATGCAGACGCCGGCGGGCGGTGTGATGCAGCGCGGCCGTTTCGCGGTGACCAGCTACACGCAGGCCATGTTCAATCCGGCGGCGCTCTGGGGGGTGGGCCACATGTGGTTCGCCTGCCTGGAGACAAGTCTCCTGGTGATCGGTGCGCTCTCGGCCTGGTACATCTACAAGCAGCGCAACTTGGCGTTTTTTCTCAAGTCGCTGAAGATCGCCATCGCCGCCGCGGTGCTGGTAGCACCGCTACAAATCTTTCTGGGTGACGGCAGCGGACGGGTGGTGTTTCAGCAGCAGCCGGCTAAGGGCGCAGCCGTCGAGGGTCACTGGCGCACCAATCCACCGGGCACCGGAGCTTCCTGGGCGTTGGTGGCTTGGCCGGATAAAGCCCGGCAGCGCAACGACTGGGCCATATCCATTCCGGGGGTACTCAGCCTGCTCGCCACCCACAGCTTTACCGGGCAAGTCGCGGGACTCAAGGCATTCCCGCCCGCGGATCAGCCACCGTCGTTGCCGTTGCTGTTCTACGCTTTTCGCTTGATGGTGGCCATCGGTTTCTATGTGCTCGCGCTCATGTTGTGGAGTTTGTGGCTGTGGTATCGCGGCGAACTCACGACGGATCGGGTTGGCCGCCACCGGCGCTGGTTGATAGCCTGGATCAGCGCGCTGCCGCTCGGGTATCTCGCGGTCGAGTCGGGCTGGATCGTGCGCGAAGTGGGCCGTCAGCCGTGGATCGTGAACGGCCTGATGCGCACCGCCGCGGGTGTATCAGTGCTGCCGCCCGGTACGGTACTTGCCTCGTTCATCGGCTACGCGCTGCTGTACACCTTGCTGCTAACGGCTTTTCTGGTGTTTGCCCGGCGCATCCTGCGCAAGGGACCGGATGTCACCGCCGAGCCGCCGCCCTTGAAACCGACGGCTCCGCTGCAGGTGAATGCCCCCGTGCCTCACGCCTTCGAGGAGGACTGACATGGAACAGGTAATTGGGCTGCTCGCCAATATCTGGTTCGTGCTGCTCGGTGTCATACTGGCATTATACGTGGTGTTGGATGGCTTCACGCTGGGTGTGGGCATGCTCACACTATTTTCACCCACCGAGGAACGGCGCGGTATTCTCATGGGCACCTTGGGCAGCGTGTGGGACGCCAACGAAACCTGGCTGGTGCTGCTGGGCGGCGCGCTGTTCGGTGCCTTTCCGACTGCCTATGCGCTCCTGCTGCATGCACTTTATATTCCGGTCATCATCATGTTGTTTGGCATGATCCTGCGGGCCGCGGCCTTTGAGTTCCGCGAACACTCTGAGACCAAGCGCTTCTGGAATCTGGCCTTCGCGATTGCAAGCCTGGTGACTGCGCTCGCCCAAGGCGTCGCCCTCGGCAGTGTGTTGCAAGGTATTCCGTCGGTAAACGGTGCATATACCGGCGGAGTATTCGATTGGTTCCGGCCGTTCCCGCTGGTAGTGGCGGTGGGTGTAGTGTGCGGCTATGCACTGCTGGGTGCGGTGTATCTTATCCTGCGCACCGAAGGCGTTATTCAAACCCGCGCACGTTCCGGCGCCTATTGGCTCGCAGGTCTGACCTTTGCGGTGGCGGTAGCGGTGACCGTGTGGACGCCGTTCATCTATCCGCAGGTGGCAACCAAATGGTTCAGCTTGCCCGATTTCTTCCTAATCCTGCCGCTGCCGGTCGCAGGTTTCGCAGCGTTTCTGCTGTTGCTGCGTGCGCTTACGCGCGGCCATGAGGCCGCACCCTTCGTATGGACGGTGGTGATTTTCGTTGCTTCCTTCGGCGGGTTGGCGGTGAGTCTGCACCCTTATCTAGTGCCGCCCTCGCTGACCCTCATCCAGGCCGCCGCCTCGCCGGCGACGCTTATCTTCATGCTCACGGGCATCGGCATGCTGCTGCCGGTGATGATGATCTACAACGGCTACCAGTATCTGGTATTTCGCGGCAAGGTCACGGTGCCCGGCTACCACCACTGATACACGCTCTCTGGAATGCGGCCGGATAGTGCTACTCCATAAATCTTTGGGTGCATTTGGGTCTAGTGGCCTGAATACGGGTAATCAGAAACCATTGTGAAAGCCGGTTGCGCTGCATGTTGGCGAAAAAGATTTGGTATGGCAGGCAAGGCTTGGTCGGTTGAGCGCCGCGAATTTGAGAGCGTCTGGAGTGTGACCGCAGAGATGCATGACTTCAAGCAGCGGCACCGGTGAATAAAAAGCCAATAAAAACAGCAAGTAAGGCGGGTCTGAGACGTTTAAGCCCGGTGCGGCTTCAGCTACTTCGGTTGTCCATCGGCGCTCGCTTGTCGGACTGTCGCCTTGGAATCATTGGGCGGCTGCCCTGTTTAGATGATAATGCCCGCAGGCGCCCATGGTCGTGATTATGGAGCAGCCGTTTCCCCCTGGTTGATTAGGGACATATTGGCATGCAAGGCACAGATGGCATATATAAGGTTATCCGGAGTTTGTTTGCAGTTGCGCTGCTGGGGTTGGCATTAACACCGGCCATCAGGGCACAAACACCGGTCACAGCAGCCCAGCCTTTGGCGATCAAGCACGCGGTTGTGCAATATGCCCTGGTCAAGGGGCGACTCGTATATGGATATCTCAGTCAGCCTACCCAGACGCAGCACGGCGCGCCGGGAGTCATTCTCATCCCCATGTGGTGGGGGCTGAATCAGCACATGCGTGATCTGGCTGACAGGCTGGCCCGGAAGGGATACGTGGTATTGGCGGTGGATCTCTTCAATGGACGCACCACCCGGGATCCACGCGAGGCCGCGCATTTCGCGGATATCGCCGATGCGAACCCGAATGCCACACTCGCCAATCTTGAGCAGGCCGTGTCTTACATGACTGCCCAGCAGCACGTGAGTCATCTCGGCGTCATCGGCTGGTCCATCGGCGGCCGTTGGGCATTCCGGATCGCCAGCGATCTGCCCCAGGCTTTCGATGCGCTGGCGGTATTTTATGCGGCACCCTATACGGAACCGTCGCAACTCGCGGCCTTGCGCATGCCGATGCTGGCGTTCTTTGGCGGGCGTGATCCGTTTGTGCCTGCGGAGGTGGTGGATAAATTCCAGTGGGCCGCCGGGCTGGCCAGTGCCACGCTGGATATTCATATCTATCCGGATGCCAGCGCCGCATTTGATGACCCGGGCTCCACTGCCTACAATCCGCGTGATGCGGAAGACGCTTGGCGGCAGCTGGATGCGTTTCTGGCGCGCAATTTAAAATAGGTTAATCCCGCTCGAGCTGAGTTTCCGGTTGATTTTGCAAATCACAGGTTTTTACGCCCTGATTTGCCCATACTTGAAAGGGATATTAAGCAGGATTCTGCTGTCGCAGATCGCGGTTTCGCGCAGACACCCTGAAACGGCTGCAACCCGGCGGCGTTTCCCTGGTCAAAAGGGCCGGTAAAGACAACTTGATCGGTATTCACATCCCAGCGCTGGCTGGGAGCTTATTTTTCAACAGGAGAGTGTCATGCTGCATGTTCGGTATTGCCTAATTTCACGCTGGCTTGCAGCAGGGATGCTGATGGTATTGGCAGGCGCCGCATTCGGGGCGAACTCCCTGGCGCCGCTGTACGCTCAACTCCATTGGCGGGAAGTGGGGCCATTCCGCGGCGGCTGGTCCACCATGGCGGCGGGCATTCCCGGCGAACCCAACGTGTTTTACTTCGGCGCTGCCGACGGCGGGGTGTGGAAATCCGCCGACGCGGGCCTGACCTGGCAGCCGCTTTTTCAGCAGGCCGGTTCCATCTCCATCGGTGCGCTGGCTATTGCGCCATCCAATCCCGATGTCCTGTATGTGGGCACGGGCCAGGTGGCGGCGCGTTATGACGTGGTGGGCGGCGACGGCCTGTACCGTTCCACGGACGGTGGCAAGACCTGGGCCCATATCGGACTCAAGGACACGCAGCACATCGGCCGCATCTGGATCGATCCCAAGAATCCCGACATAGTGCTGGTGGCCGCACTCGGCGATTATTTCGGCCCCAATCAGCAACGCGGCATCTTCCGTTCCACCGATGGCGGCCAGCATTGGCACAAGGTTCTGTATGTGAACAGCGATACCGGCGCAGTGGATATCAGTGCCGATGACGCTCATCCCAAAGTGATCTTCGCCGCCACCTGGCAGGCGCGCATGTACCCCTGGCTGTCCTATTTCAAACCCCAAGCGGGCCCCGGCAGCGGCATCTGGAAATCCGTGGACGAGGGCAAAACCTGGGTCAAACTGTCCGGTCATGGTTTGCCTGCGGAGCCCATGGGACGCATCGGTCTGGCGGTGGCGCCGGGTAGCAACGACCAGCGCGTGTACGCCATCATCGATTCACAGCAGAAAGGTAAGAACGGTCTTTACCGTTCAGACGACGGCGGCGCCCATTGGAAATTAATGAGCGCGCGGGGTCTGGGCAACTCATATTTTGGCCGCGTCACCGTTGATCCCAAGAATCCCGATATCGTGTATGTCATGAACCGTTCGGTGGCGCGCAGCACCGACGGCGGCAAGGACTTTTCCTGGTTCAAGGGCGCGCCCGGCGGCGACGATTATCATTTTATGTGGATCAACCCGGATGATGACCAGTACATGATCCTCGCCAGCGACCAGGGCACCACCGTTAGCGTGGACGGCGGTCAACACTGGTCAAGCTGGTACAACCAGCCCACCGGCCAGTTCTACCATGTGGCGGCGGACAACCGTTTCCCTTACCGCCTCTATAGCGGTCAGCAGGACAGCGGCACCGTGGAGACCAAGACCCGCGGCGCATACGGCGACATCACCTCCCGCGACTGGCATCCGGTGGGCGGTGATGAGCGCAGCTACGCCGTACCCGACAGCGGCGATCCGGACATCGTGTACGTCGGTGGTCTCGGCGGCCATGTGTCGCGTTTTGATACGCGTACCGCGGATGTGCAAAATATTTCCGCCTGGCCGATTTCCCACTACGGAGAACGGCCGACGAAGGTCAAGTATCGTTATAACTGGTTCTATCCGGTGGTGGCGGACCCGCGTGCGGCGCATACCCTGTATCTCGGATCGCAATACCTTTTCAAGACCAGCGATGCAGGTCTGCACTGGCGCATCATCAGCCCGGACCTGAGCGGCGCCGATGCCAAAGCCGCCGGGAATTGCGGCAGTGATGCCATCACGCTCCTGGAAGCGCGCGCCTGCGGCTATGGCGAGATCTTCACCATCGCGCCTTCGTCCGTGAAGCGCGGTGAAATCTGGGTGGGCAGTGATGACGGCCTGATCCATCTGACCCGCGATGGCGGCAAGCACTGGCAGAATGTCACGCCCGCCGGCCTGCCGTTATGGGGGCGCGTCAACCAGATTGACGCTTCGCCGACGGACCCGGCGAGCGCCTATGCCGCCGTGGATGCGCACCGCCGGGATGATCGCGGTGCCTACATCTACCGCACCCATGATTACGGGCACCATTGGACACAAATCACCAGCGGGATTTCCGCTGGTCAGTATGTGTATGTAGTGCGTCAGGATTTGAAGAACCCGCGCCTCCTGTACGCCGGCACCAATGCAGGCGTGTACGTGTCATTTGACGACGGTGATCGCTGGCAACCGCTGCAACTTAACCTGCCGAATGTGCGGGTGCGGGACCTCACGCTGCACGGCCCAGACCTGATCGCCGCCACCCAGGGCCGCGCCCTGTGGATATTGGATGACGTGACACCGCTGCGTCAGGCCCGTGCATCGGTGATGGAGACCACGGCCTATCTGTTCAAACCGGCCGAGGCGGTGCGTGTGCGCAACAACAACAACAAGGACACACCGCTGCCTCCGGAAATCCCCGCCGGGCGGAATCCGCCAGCGGGCGCAATCTTGGATTACTGGCTGGGTAAGGACGTGCATGGGCCGGTCAAGCTCGCGATCTATGACGGCCAAGGCAAGCTGGTGCGCGCCTATGCGAGCGACGCCGCACTGCCCAAACTCAAGGCTAATCAGTATTTCACCGATGGCTGGCTGGTGCCGCCGGCATCGCTGCCAGCCGCGCCCGGCGCACACCGCTTTATCTGGGATCTGCGGTATCCGCGGCCGCGGGCGATCATTTACGGTTATTCCATCGCCGCTCTTTACGGTCAGGGTACGCCGATGGTGCCAAGAGGGCCGCGGGTACTGCCAGGCCGTTACACCGTGGAATTGACGGTGAACGGTGTCCACTACCGTCAGCCGCTGACAGTGACCCTGGATCCGCGCGTGCAACCGACCCCTGGTGCATTGGCTCAGCAGGCCAACCTGGCGCACCGCATTGACGCCGCCATGGACCAAAGTTTTGCCGCGCATGCGTCTCTTGAGCGTTTACATACACAGCTTGCGGCACTCAAGTCTCGCTTCATGGGCGAGCCCGCCAATGCAAAACTGCTGCAAACGGTGAGCAACCTGGATCAACAGGTGATGACGCTCGCGGACAAACGCAAGAACGACGACAGTTTCGGCTCCATCAATCGCGGCCTGGCTGACCTTGCAACCCAGGTGGATGATGGCGATCGCGCGCCGCCGGCGTCCTACTACGCGGCCTTCAAGTTCTATATGGGCAACGCCGAGACCGCAATGTCCGGCTGGAAGCGGCTGCAGGCGAGTGGGATTCCCATCCTGAACACACAGCTCACAAGCCAGGGTCTGGCGCCGCTCAAGTTATGAAGCCGCATCCATGGCAATGGCCGTAAAAACAAACGCCCGGCGAGTGCCGGGCGTTTGTATCGGGCAGGCATAAAACCTAAAAAGGTTAATTCATGCTCGCTACTTTCTTGAGGCAGGCAAGGATTTCATCACTCATTTTCATCGCTGCCTCGGAAGTCTTGGCTGGGTTCCTGACATCCGGGCAACCCGCCTTCTTCGCGTAAGGTTGAAACGCCGGCGAGGCCACCATAAGGCGTGCCTTATCCAGCCAGTGATATTGGTCGACCATGGCATTGCGATACTTGCTGTCAGCCGCACGTACTGCATTGGGAGCGGTCTGGATTTCCTGGTTGTATTTGACCGCACGCGTCTGCCAGTCAGACTGATTTTTGGTGAGTTTGGGTTGCTCCGCATTGACCGTGGCGATATCTGCATTAACTTGCGCGAGTTGTGCCGTGCAGGCTTTGTATTGATCCTTATTCAGCTGCTTGCCGCTGCAGGTTGACTTGTAGCTGGCGGTTTCGGTTTGCACATCGGCCACTTTTTGCTTATAGGCGGCAATGCCGGCCTGAATTTGCTGTTGCTGCGCCTGAATCTGCTTGCCCTCGGCGGCCAACGCGGCGTTTTTTTGAAGCGCCGCATCCAGCTCGGTTTTGGTGGATTTCATGGCAGCCGCTGCGGTTTCACCTTGAGTGATTAGATCCACGACCGACTCGGCGCCCCAGGCAGTTGTTAGTGCGCTGGCAAGGCCGAATATGAGTGCAAGCGTAATAATGCGTACGGTGGTCTTCATTGAAAGAAAGCCTCTTGGGATGGATGTGAGCGGCTAATTGTAGGGGTAAACTCCTGCTGTCACCAAGTCCCAGCCAGCCGCTTGGCCGATTTCGGGGCCGCCAGCCGTGGTTCTGCCGCGGCAGTGCAATCCCAACCCCAGGCTTTGAGCGGTGGGCGGTTGTAGTACATAACGCGGCAAGGGCGGCGGCGTTGTCAGGTACGGGCCTATGGGCGTTGGTCCAACCCCATACCCAGGGCGGGCTGATCGGAGCAGGCCTTATCCTAAGTGCGGGTGCCCCATCAGCCCCAATGACGAGATTCGCTGCCGGCATGGCCGGCAACTCCCGATGGGCCAGGGAAGCGCGAAGCACCTGTGCTGTTGCACTAGTGACTGGCGAGATTATTCATACTAAAGACAAAATCACCCATTTTGAAGACCGGTTGCCCAAAAACCTGTTCGTGAGGATACATCGCTCTTTTGTCCTGAATAAGCAATACGTCATGGAAATCAAAGCAAAATAGCTATGAATTCACGCTGACCAATGATGTGGTGGTGGTCTCAGGGCCGACCTATAGAAAATATATTCGGGAACTTGTTCTTTTTGAATTTGGCTAAAGACGGTGAGCCAAATAATTAGTCTCCAATCTCAGCAGGCTGTGGCACAGCTTACGTCGCTCCGCCATAGTTTCTGGTTAGCGCCGGCTACCACGGAAATGTCGGAGAACAGCAACGTAACAGCGGCCTTCCGAAATAGCCGGCGCTGGTTCGGACCGGCGCGTAATTTCAACGCTGAAATCCAATCTAGCCGGCAAGTCTGCGGGTTTCCAGTCAAACTACGCCATTTGAACGCCATTATGCATTCGCTCCACGAGGATTATTAACGGCTTGGCTACCGGATAATACGTTCTGACCATGTTTCTTTTAGCCCATCAGGAAAAATCAAACTAGGTCTCCTTTTGCGCCGCAACGATTGCTGATCTTAACTGGTCAGCCTGAATTCTTTGTGCCAAGTTCTGTGGTATTCCGGTCATCTCATTCATGGCAACTGATTCTACGATTGGGGGCATGGGTATGCGCGGCAGCCTGGTTCCCGGCGCCGGCCTCTAATATCACCGGCTGAATCAACTAGTTCGATCCTGCTCCAGCCAGCGTCCCGGCCGGCATTTGATTTCCTAGCCGCAGATCCGCTCAGCCGTGGTGAGGGGTTTTGGGTGTCGATGTAGCCGGGGTGTAGGGACCGAGGCTCCCGTCGGACCATTTAGGCACCACCACCATAAAGGTGGTGATCGGGTCCGTGTGGCTGACGCCCGAGACAACCGGCACGCCCTTGAGGTTGTCCCCCCACTTCTGTGCAGCGGCGGTGGCCACGAAGAACATCACATGCGGATACCAATTGCACGGCGAGGGGGCGTGTATGCACTGGTCCTTCGACATCATGTAAGCCACGGACCCCGGCGCGGGCAGCTGGAACTCATGGGACGCCCACGCGGCCTTGGTTCGGGCCGCCATCTCGTCCTTGGAGACTCCCGCCAGCACCCACTGGGTGCGTTTGATAAACTCCGGGAGCACCGACTTCACGGCCGCCGCGTTCCAGCAGTTGGGCGTGAGATCCCTGGGGTCCCAGAAATCGGTGGCATTAAAGTCATTTGCCCAGGATCTGCCTACGAAACACGTGAATTCATTGCTGCCCTTGACCGCGGTCTCGTAGCCATTCTTGCCGAGCGTCAGGATGGTGGCGTCGTCGGAGATCGCCTTGGGTGCCGCGCTACGAGCAAGTGCGATCTCAGCATCCCGGTCCATCATGTACTGCGCCACGGGGGCCATGGCCGGATAGGGGTCTTTGCCGACGTCCGCCCGGGCCAGGCTGATCATGGCCAGGGATAAAACCGGGATGAGCAGATACATGGTCCTATACATCATCTGTCTCCTTAGTTTGCGGCGAAATTTCGTATGAGCTTTTTCAGCGCACCATCCCAACCCCATTCGTGACTGTGTGCGGAGGTCTCGTTGCGCAGCGCCGCATGGATAAGGGCGAGTTCGGTGCCGGTATCGATCGCGCGCAGGTGCAATTCGAGACGCGAGACGGCGCCCTGTTCCTCGGGTTCACCCCCCTCGGACCACCGCCAGCTCATGACGATCCGCTCGGGTGTCACGATTTCGAGGAATTGGCCGGTACATTCATGCTCGAGGCCGTCCAGGGTCTTGAAGCGTACTTTGAAATGTCCGCCCACATGCACGTCTGCTGTGGCCGACAAGACGGGGATATCCTCCGGTCCCCACCACGAGGTGAGGCCCTCCGGAGTCACGAAGGCGTCGAATACGATGGAACGCCGGGCGGCGATTCGGCGCACCAGGGTCGCCGCCGTCATGCGCGCTTCCCCCGGGCTTCGCGCTCCTTCTTCTCCGCATACGCGGCGAGCCGATCCAGACGGCCAGACCAGAAGCGCTCGTAGCGGTGTAGCCAAGCCATCGCTTCCCTCAAAGGATCGGTGGAAATTTCGACCGTCACCGTGCGTCCAGTCTTCGAGTGGCGTATCAACCCGGCCTCGGAGAGGACATCGAGATGCTTTATCACCGCGGGTAGCTTGATCGCAAAGGGTTTAGCCAGAGCGCTTACGGAAAGGCCATCCTCCCGCTCCAGCCGAGCCAGGATGGCCCGGCGGGTCGGGTCGCCTAACGCTGAAAAAATGCTGTCAAGATGCTGGCGACGATAGTTCACCATATGGTATAGCATTCAGGATGTTCGAAGCCATGTCAAGTGGAGAAAGAGGAGGCGCTTCCCATAGGCAAGAAGATGCGACCGATGCGCAGCATTAAGCCGTCAAATGCAACGGACATTGGCAGTGTGAGTGATATTGGAAAATCTGGAATGGATTTTGGTCAATCAACTGGTCCTGCTACCAACACACATGCCTAGTTTAAACATCATGGTGAGCAAACTCCCCGGCTGCTACATCCCTGCGTCTGATCGGTGCGACGCCGGATCATGGCGAAGCTGGACCCAATGGGATTGTTGGCACGGAGTATGTGGTCAATGCTGTGTCGGGTAGTCGATGAGAAGGTGAGCTGCGCCTCATGGTTCTTTATCAGTCACTCGCCTTCGGATATCTGAATCCTGTCCGGGTCTAATGATTGGATTCAATCGATTAAAAGGTATTTAACATCGACGAAACTACATTTCGAACTTACTCGCGTAAGCAATCATTGCCTGTAATCAAGCATAGCCGCAGCTGGATAACTCGCTATTATTACGGGCTAAATAAAAATGAATTGGAAATATTTCACCTATAGATAGAAGTACTTGCTCTATGCTTTCACCATGTCCGGATGAAATTGTTGAAGTTTCGGGCCGGTATTTTCAAATATTTGGACCGCCTGAAATCGGAAGGCGTCATATCCGGTACATGACAATAATCGTTTCGACATTCCTGATGAATGCGCCATGACGTGTGTGTTTCAGCTTGGTATCAGCGGGAATATGCGATCCTGCATTTTAAAAAGGTGGTTCGTTTAGATCCTGGAGAACTTGATATATGCTTAACTCAACGACGGATCATTACGTGACTAATGAAATAAATAACGGTGCTGTCAGGCTTTTCATCAAGATCGGGCGACGTATCAGGGCGATTAATATTGCAAATATACTGTATATCCAGGCTTCCGGCGATTACATCAATATTGCGCTAGCTACCGGTGAAATCTTTCATAGCAAGAACAAGATCACCGACTTTGAAAACAGATTGCCGAGAAATCTGTTCGTGAGGATACATCGTTCTTATATTCTGAATAAGGAATATATTAAAGAAATCAAAGCAAAACAAAATAACTATGAATTCATGCTAACTAACGATGTGGTGGTGGTTTCAGGGCCAACCTATAGGAAATACATTCGGGAACTATTTTTCTTGAACCTGACTCAGGATGGTGAGCTCCATATTTAGCCGATGTTGGCATTCAGATATCTATCGGGACCGATGGCAGCCGAGCCTCGCTTGAGCTTAAGTAAGCGCCGACCATCATGGAAACATCGGAGAGCAGCAGCTAACCACGGCATTTAAGCATCGCAATGTAACTACTCCACGATTGTTTTTAACTGCCTGGCTACCGGATGATGCTGTTTGACCCCGTCTTTTGAGCTCTCCTTAAGAAATACCAAAAATCGTTTGTCTTTAGGGAATAACGCTTGTTGTTCTCAGTGCCCCCTTGCGCCATTGGCTCTGCATCGATCATTAGCATTCTCTTAAATCTTGAGCCCGAAAGGTTTGCGACGCTGTTGGCCGTGAATCGGCGAATGCACCAGAATAATTAATAAAAAATTGCCGAAACAATAAAAATAGAAGCTAAAGAAAAACAATATACCGCTGATCACAATAAACAAGTCGCCAAACAGAGCGAGTACGTGAAGTTTATGACTGGAACTATCCTGCTTACCCACTAAGATAAACATTGTCGTAAGCAATTAATACATTTTTGATACAACCAATGATTTATCCAGTGTTCAATGTCAGTCACGAGTTGTAAAAAACAAACATGTCATACCCGATGCAGGATCCTCGTGATTCTTTGGACGAATAAATTGCGGGAAATCAAGAGCTACCTATAACTCCTGACGAGGGACTACTCATGAAATCAAATTTGATTACCAAAGCCGTACGTTATGCCCTGGTGGCGGGTGCGGCGACTGCCCTGGCGGCCCCGGCGGCTTTCGCCCAGGACGAGGCCCCCAGCAGCAACCAGAACCAAAATCAGAACAACACCGCCCAACTCGGCAAGATCGAGGTGACGGGTACCCGCATCAAGCGCACCGATGTGGAGACCGCCCAGCCGGTCACCATCGTGACGGCCGCTCAGATCAAAGCCACTGGCTTGACCTCCATCGGCGATGTGTTGCAGCAGCTTGCCTCCACAGGTACTGCGCTCAACACCCAGTTCAACAACGGCGGTACCGGTTCCACCTTCGTCGACCTGCGCAACCTGTCTTCTATTCGCACCCTGGTGCTCTTGAACGGTCAGCGCATAGATGCAGGTATTGCCGGATCAGTGGACCTGAACCAAATCCCGATAGCCGCGGTGGACCATATTGAAATTCTGCAAGACGGGGCTTCGGCCATTTATGGCTCGGACGCCATCGCCGGCGTAATCAACATCATCACCGTGAAGAACTACAACGGCGCCGAAGCCAATGCCTACCTGGGCATGTTCGACGGCCATAACGACGGCGGCGGCTGGGATGGCAAGCAGCAGGAATACGACTTCACCATCGGCTCCAGCGGCGATCGTTCGGGCGTGTTGATGAGTGTGGATTACGTGAACCAATCCCCCATGTGGGCAGGTAACCGCACCATTTCCAAGGAACCGGTAATTGGTGGCGGTCCCTCATCCGGCAGCTCGGGTTCGGCAGCGGGCCGGTTCTTCATCGGAATTCCGGCAGGCACCAACTGCCCGGCTGGGGTGACCACCAACCGCAATACCTTTTCCACCACCTGTGACATGTCGTTGATCAATCCGGGCGACCAAAATCCGTCCCTGAGCAATTTCCGGGATTGGCAGAACTCCGACCATTTCAATTTCGCTCCGCTGAATTACCTGGTGACGCCCAGCGAGCGCACCAGCCTGTACGTGCAAGGCCATTACGACCTGGCCGACAACCTGACCTTCACCACCCTTGCAATGTACAACGACCGCGTATCGCAGCAAGTGTTAGCACCTTCGCCCCTGTTTCTGGGCCGCAGCGGCACCAGCACTGTCAATGGTGAACCCATCACAATTTCAGGTAAGAACCCGTATAACCCCTTCGGCGTGGATCTGACTGGTGGCAGCACCGGTACGGCCTCCACTTGCGCAGCGAATGACAATTGCGACGTATTGCAGTTCATGGGCCGCCGCCCACTGGAGCTTGGCAATCGTGTATTCAATCAACAAATGACAAGTTTCTCGTTCAATGCCGGATTCAATGGTTATTTCAACATGCTCGGCAGCGAATGGGATTGGGATATCGGTTACAACTTCGGGAACAATTACGGTTCCAATCTTGAAGATACCAATGGAGGAAATGTTTCCGGCATCGTGAACACTCAGGCGCTGCAGAATGCCCTCGGTTATCCCGGCGAGGCGCCGTGCCAAATCAGTGCCACCAATACTGGAACTTTGCCTGGTTGTGTGCCATTCAATATCTTTGGCGGGTACAACCTCGCCACTGGTCAAGGG
>DAHVFI010000143.1 GCA_027317045.1 Gammaproteobacteria bacterium | reverse complement strand
GACTTACATCGCTGCGGCCTTTGGCTTTGAGGCTTTCGAGCGCATGACCGAAGCGCTGTTTGAGCGGTCCACTACGCAGGAATGTCAGGGCGGCGGCGGCGCTACCCCGGGCCGTACCCTTGATTTCCAGGATGCCCCGGCGCAAGTCAACGAAGCGCGCGCTGGTGCCGCTGATGTCGTCGTCGAGCAGCGTGCCGTGCTGCACCGCGACGCTCATTCCCTGGTTCTTGAATTCCACATCGGCTTCCAGATGCTCCGCCGGCGGCCATCCGCCGGCGTAGTCCAGCGTGCCATTGATAAGATGGAAGCGGATATCGAACAAACCCCGACCGTTATCGAACGGAAAATCATCCAGCTTGCCGCGCAAGACCAGGCTGCCGGAAGGCACTTGGCCGCTGACAATGGCGCTATCCAGCCACTCCACCACTTGCTTGGGCATGATGCCCACCGGGAAATATACGGATTTGTTCTTGGCATTGACGTTTTGCGCATTGGCCTGCAAATCGATGAGCGGCGAGCTGCCGTCGGCCGGCAGCAGCAAGCTGCCTTTTGCCTGAACTTGCAAGTCTGCATTGGCGGCGGAAAAATCATCGGTGGAGATATTCCAGCCCTGATGATCGTGATGCAACTTTACCAGGGCCCCCAGGGTAGTGGCGCTCAGCGCTCCGCGAAACAGATGCGGGAACATGGCTGTGGCATGCTGGCTGTCAAGTTGCAAGCTGCCGTCATCCTGATTGGCCTTGAGTTCGCCGTTCAGTCCGCTAAAGCCCGGGATATCGCCGTCTGCATGCAGGCCGAGATTGTTGAAGCTGCCGCCCAGCGACCAATGATCGAGGGATTTGCCGCTCCAGCGTGCTTGAAAACTCAGATTAGTGAGGTCGCCGCTGGGTGAAAGACGCAGTAAGCGTTCCCTGTCAGAAACAGCGTCCGCCGGCAGCCACGTTGCCAGCGTTATCAGATCCTGCAAACGCAGGAAACCCGCATCCCCCGACCAGGAAAGATTACCGTCCGTCCCGCGGGCATACTGCAAATTGAAATTGCTGGCCGGCCAGATGTCCTGATCGCGCTGCAACTCTATATTGCTGCCTGCCAAAACCCAGCCAGTGGCACTCCGGCTCCAGTTCAACCTGCCTGACAGCAGGCTGAATCCACTATGGGGGGGCGTATAACCCGTGGGAATCAGCTGCCGGGCATTGATATCGGCTGACAGGCGGTTGACACGTGCACCCGAGCCGGAAACGGATGCGCTCAAATCCAGCACGCCGCTGCTGAGACGGCCGCTGAAAGCAGGCCAATAGAACAGCAGTTGCGGCACATTCAATGCGGTGCCTTGCATATCCGTTTGCCACTGCCAGGTTTCCGGCGTGAGAGCCTGCCCCTGAACGCTGCCCGTGAATGACAGACTGCGGCCGAGTGCCGCCGGCAGCAGCAGATGTCCGGATAGCTTATGGTTGTCGGCGCTGTTGTCCACATCCAAACGGATATCGCTGAAAAGCAGCGGAGTCGTGGGTCTGCGCTGATCCAGCAACGTGATTTCGCCGCTGCGCACCAGCAGTTGCGCATTCTGCGCAAATATCTCTGTCGCTACCTTGCGCCAGTTGGTTGTTACGCTCGCGGGTTCGAGTCCGCGGATACCGAAGTTGCCGTTGGCATCGCGTTCCAATACCAACTGTGGCTGTATCAAGATGATGCGGTTGGGGCGCGAGAGCCGTGCGTGCAACAACGCTCCCAGAGTATAGCCAAGGCGGATTTCACGCGCCGTTACCACCACGCGCTGACGGTCCCGCGACAGCAGTTCGACTTTTTCCAGAGTGACTTCCGGGCCGTAAAGTCCCCACTGGGCGCCCATGGCGGCGATGTGCACGGGCCGGCCCAGTGCCCGGCTGGCCCATACCTGTACCTGCGTGCGATATCCCGGCACCAGCGGTGCAAACAACCGGAACAGACCCACGAATGTAGCGCACAGAATCACCAGCGCCGCAATCACACCCGCAGTCCATTTCCAAATGAGATGTTGCCAACGCTGCATATTTATCTATCGGTCTCGAAGTGCGCTCATAGGGGCACCACGTCAAACTGCTCCTGGTTGTACAGAGTCTCGGCCTGCAGACGGATGGGTTTGCCGATCTGGCCTTCCAGCTCTGCAAGACTGGCGGATTCCTCATCCAGGAGAAAACCTATTACTTCCTGGGAAGCCAGCACGCGCAATTCCTTGGCCTCAAACTGGCGCGTCTCCCGCAG
>DAHVFI010000244.1 GCA_027317045.1 Gammaproteobacteria bacterium | reverse complement strand
GGCTTCGCCCGCGCACCGTGTGCGCTGCGCCGTTCGGCGGACTCGGCAGGGCTTCCAAGAACGCCTCTAAACCTCGCTGGTTCCATTAAATATGCACTTTGGCTTACGTAAGTTCCTTCAACTTTTCTGTTGCTGCCGCATAGACGATAAGTGTACGGCGTGCATCTTCTAGCGCTCGATGGGCGCGGCCTTCTACAAACTCACCGTCATCTGCAAGGTCAGCGAGCCTATAGCTCTTCCTTCCAGGCCAAGCACGTCTAGCCATTATTAACGCACAGGACACAGGATTGGCTGGCCTAGACAGGCCATATTTCTCCCAAGCGGCATATAAGAAGGCCATATCGAACGCGGCGTTGAATGTAATCAATCGTTCTGTTCCGATGAACTTGGTGAACTCGGGGAGTACTTCGGAGATATTCTGTCCATCTTGCTCCACCATATCTTGAGTTATGCCTGTAATTTCAGTGATCTTCTTGGGAATCTTTTTCCGGGGCTTCACCAGCGATTGAAAAGTTTCATGTGTTTTATTTCCTTTCAGATAACGGATTGCAGCAATTTCTATTATTTCGTGTCGTGTGGCGTCTAGCCCGGTGGTTTCAAGATCCAGCACAATGAAAGTTTCTGGTAGATAATCAGTCGAAATTTGCTGGCGGCTAGGCCACTTGTACCGAAATACAAGGTAAATGATGGCACCGAGCACCAAGAGGATTGCGAATGTTCCCATGCGCGCGAATGTATCCAGAACGAATGATTATTTCCAAATAGCCGCCATGTTACGGCTGCAGTTGAACGGACAACTGATTTGGATCGCCACCGTCTTTGAGATATTTGGCAAGCTGTGCATCCTGCCCAGCAGCGGCAGTATCACCAAGTTTCGTATTCACTTGTGACAGCTTTTCCAAGTCCCGCACCGAATGCGTGCGGTCGTACATGGAAAGGCGCACATCAAGGGCGCGTTGCAATTGGTTCTTCGCGGCGTTCCAATCTTTCTGTTGCATCGAGAGGTCGGCCCATTCTTCCAGGGTCGCGGCGATACCGGGTCGGTAATAGACTGCACGGTAGGCGTTCAGGGCCTTTGCATATAAGGCGGTGGCTTGCCGGAGGTCGCCATTGTTCCGTGCCGCCATGGCCTGGAGCCGCTGGTAACGTGCGGTGCTGAGTGCGTCCGGGTTTTTGCCGAGAGCCGCGCCCAGCTTGCCCAGCCACGCAGTCGCGTCGGCTGATTTAAGATCGAAGGCAGTTTGAGTGTGTGCGAACAGCGCCGCCTGCCGGATATCGGCGGGCGTGGTCGGATCGTTGAGCAGTGCGTCCAGTTGCGCCACCGCCAGCTGAGTGTCACCGGCCTGCATGTCGGCGTAAGCGGTCAAGAGTTCAATGTGTGGCCCGAGAGCGGAAAAATTTCCGTTGGCGGCGAGCTTGTCCGCTTCGCCGAGATAATCACGCGCTGCCATGTATTCACCTTGGCCGAGCGCACTATCGGCAAGATCAATCAGCGCGTTTAGCTCGTCTGCACGCCGGTCCACGCTGCGGTATTGAGCGAGCGCACGCGCGAAATAATTGCGCGCTTGCATGTAATTGTTGTCCTGGTAGGAGCGCATGCCAAGCGCCATGTCACTCTCGCTGTCCATTACCACAACCGGTTGACGCGTGGGCCGGCTGCCGCAAGCCGTGAGCAGCAGTGCCAATAGCATGCCAATGAAAATAGGCAGGTGGGAGCGGCCGTGCCGGCTGCGATTGCGGAGGGATCGCGGTGGTAACCACCGCTCCCACAATTGAAGGTCGATTTTGTCAGTCATTGGGCGGATGCACCGGTGTGATCATCGTGTTCGATTGTTTGGGCACGGAGGAAGAGATCGGCCAGGTGTTTTGGATGGCCTGCAGAGTCTGGTCGGTGTTGTCGAGGATCTGACGGGTGCGTACCACCATGTCCGGTAGCGCCTGCAACTGGTAGTTCACGGTACCCATGGT
>DAHVFI010000236.1 GCA_027317045.1 Gammaproteobacteria bacterium | reverse complement strand
GCATTGACGCTGGCGATTGCCGTGGATGCCCTCGGCAAGGAAAATGTTTCAGCCGTGATGCTGCCATCGCGGTATACCTCGACGCTGAGCGTGAAGGAAGCGCAGCATCAAGCCGAAATTCTGGGAGTGGAATGCCAAAGCATTTCCATCGAGCCGGCGTTTGAAGCATTTCAGCAGTCACTGAAGTCGGTACTCAGCCAGGGTACCGCGGGTGTTACGGGGCAGAACATCCAGGCGCGCTGCCGCGGCGTGCTGCTCATGGCTGTTTCTAACCGCAGCGGCCGGCTGTTGTTGACCACCGGCAATAAAAGCGAGCTGGCGGTGGGTTATGCCACTCTTTACGGCGACATGGCCGGCGGTTTTGCGCCCCTCAAGGACGTGACCAAGACGCTGGTGTACCGGCTATCGCGCTATCGCAACAGCTTGTCGCCGGCCATCCCCGAGGCCGTAATCGAACGCCCACCCTCGGCGGAACTTGCTCATAATCAGAAAGATGCGGATAGCTTGCCGCCCTACGAGGTGCTTGATTCTATTCTCACCGCCTATGTGGAAGACGATAAAACCGTGGCGGAAATCGTGGCCTTGGGTTACGACGCGATCACCGTGAAGCAGGTGGCGAAGATGGTGCAGAACGCCGAATATAAACGCCGCCAGTCGCCGCCGGGTGTGCGCGTAAGCCGCCGCGCCTTTGGCCGTGACCGGCGCTATCCGATCACTTCAGGCTATCGCCGCTAAAAACAGCGTACTGCGTGCTGCGTATTGGGTACCGCGTGAAAAACCGCACCGGCGTCCCGGAAATTTTGTAGGAGCGGCGATATTTGCCGCGATATCGCGGCCACTCCCATAATGAAAAATGCCCCCACCTCTCCCTAGCCTTTCCTCCCAAAGGTAGGAGAAGGGACAAGGATTATGACGGGCCGTGGGGTTTGTAGTTGGGTGAAGTGCCCGGGAAGTTCACGGCCAGCACTTTCTGCGCGCTGTCAGCCAAATCGGTCAGTCCCAGTTTGCGATAGGCCGTGGCCAGTATCTGCAAAGCGTCCTTGGTGCGCGGCGTTTGCTGATAATGGTTGATGATATTGTCGGCCCGGTGTATGGCGGAAATCCAGGCACCGCGCCGCATGTAGTAATCCGCCACCGACCATTCGTAGTTGGCCAGCCGGTCGCGCAGAAATACCATGCGCTGGCGCGCATCCGCGGCATATTTTGTATCCGGGAATTTCTGCAGCAGCAGTTGGAATGCCTGGAACGATTTCTGGGCGTTGGAGGGGTCGCGCTGGTAGTTATCACGGCCGAACAGGTGCATGAACGGACTTGGCGCCTGGTCGAAGTACGCCACGCCTTTCATGTAATAGGCGTAATCCACGTCCGGATGACGCGGATGCTCGCGGATAAAACGGTCGGCAGCATCCTCCGCAGTGTCGTAGTTGCTGCTCATGTAGTTCGCGTAAATGAGATCAAGTTGCGCCTGGGTACCGTATTCATTGAAGGGGAAGCGCGCTTCCAGCGTCTGCAAGCGGCTAATGGCGGTTTTGTAGTTGCCGGCCGCCAGGTTGGCCTGGATGTCCTTATAGAGCGCCGCCGCCGCCAGGGTTTCATCCTTGTTTTGCCGGGAAGCGCAGCCCGCGAGCAGCAATGCGGCCATGAAGGTCAACAGGACGAGACGGAATCGCATGCTGGGGTAATCCTGACAGGTGAAAATCGCAAGTGTCGGCAAGTATAACGTATCGGATTACGCTTGTCTTGCAACGTCCAGCAATGTCCACGCAGTAACGTAACTTGCTGATTTGTTTTGTGACGTGTACAACAACATCTAACACCGTCCAAGGCAAGCG
>DAHVFI010000233.1 GCA_027317045.1 Gammaproteobacteria bacterium | reverse complement strand
ACACCTGGACGCGCTTGACCAAAGACATGCCCAAGGGGCCGATCGGCCGTATCGCCCTGGCGGTGGCGCCCAGCAATCCGGAACGGGTGTATGCGCTCATGGAAACCCAGCGCGGAAATGGTCTGCTGTTCAGCTCCAATGACATGGGCGATCACTGGCAGCGGGTGAGCGAGAACTACAACCTGGATGTGCGGCCGTTCTATTTTTCACGCCTGTTCGTTTCGCCCAATGACGAGAATAAGATCTACTTCCTCTCGTTCTTCCTCATGGAATCCGATGATGGCGGCCACACGGCGCGGCCCATCGACTTGGGCGTGCACGTGGACCACCATGCCTTCTGGCAGGACCCCACCAACCCGGACCGCATCATCCAGGGCAACGACGGCGGCGCCTACCTTACTCAGGACGGCGGCAAGAGCTGGCGATTCCTGGATGGCATGCCGATTGAGCAGTTCTACATGGTGGCGGCCGACAGCAAGACGCCCTACGACCTGTGCGGCGGCCTGCAGGACAACAGCGGCTGGTGCGGCCCATCGAGTTCGCTGGCCGACAACGTCGTCAGCGGCAACGACTGGTACACGGTGGTGGGCGGTGACGGCGAATACGTGGTGCCCGCGCCCAGCGATCCGGACATCATTTACGGCAATGCACAGTCCGGCGCCATCACGCGCTTCGACCTGCGCATCAAGCTGTCACCCGACATCATGCCGTACCTGCACGGCCCCGGCGCCATCAACGACCTGGAAACCAAGGATCAGAAATACCGCTTTAACTGGACTTCACCCATTGCCGTATCGCCCACGGATGTCAACACCGTATACATGGGCGGCAACGTGCTGTTCAAATCCACGGATGGCGGTACTCACTGGGCGGTAATCAGCCCCGACCTCACCCGTAATGACAAGAGCAAGCAGCTCAATTCCGGCGGGCCGGTGAACCATGATCTGTCCGGCGCGGAGACTTACGACACTCTTCTATCCATCACGCTCGCGCCCACCGATCCCAAAACCATCTGGGTCGGCACCGACGACGGTCTGGTGCAGGTCAGTCGCAATGACGGCCGGAGCTGGGATAACGTCACGCCTGCGGGCGCGCCCAAGTGGGCGCGTGTGTACCAGATCGGGGTCTCGCCTTTCGAAGCCGGTACCGCCTACGCGGCCTTCGACAACCACGAGATGGACGACCATAGAGCCTATGTGTACCAAACCGACAATTACGGAAAATCCTGGCGCAACATCGCCAAGGGTCTGCCGGATGTGCCGGTGTTGGTGGTACGCGAAGATCCGAACATGCGCGGCTTGCTGGTGGCCGGCACCATGACCGGCTTGTGGTACTCCCGCGACGACGGCGGCCACTGGCAACAGCTCAAGGCCAACTTCCCGACCGCCGCGGTCTTCGATCTTAAGTTCGTGCATCACGCCCTGGTGGTGGCTACCCACGGCCGCGGCCTGTTCGCGCTCGACAATACCCGGCCCCTAGAGGAAATGAATGAGGCAGTCGCCAAACAGGCGTTTCATCTGTTCACGCCTTCCGCCGGCACCGAGTTCGTGCGCTGGTCCCGGGGCGAGGGCGCCGAGCCCTCCTTCACCACGCCGAATGCACCGGACGGCACCCTGCTCGACTATTATCTGAAGAACGAGCTGAAAGCCAGCGCAGCGGAAAAAGCTCAACACCACTCGCCGGTGAAAATCGTCATTACCGACAGCAGGGGCGAGGCCGTGGCTACGGACTATGGTCCTTCCAAAGCCGGGGTCAACCAGTTCGTCTGGAACATGCACTATAACCCGGCCACGCAACTCGATTTCGAGCAGCTGCCGGCGTTCGTAGTGGCAGCCGGCTTCAGTCCCACCGGTCCGATGGTACTACCCGGCACCTACCAGGTGGCGGTGACTGTCAACGGCAAGACCGAAAACACCACGGTCACGGTCCGCAGCGATCCCAACCAGCATATCCCCATGGATGTCATGCAGGCCGATCTGAAAATAAGCCTGGAAGTCCGCAATGAAACCAGCGCCTTCAACGAAATGCTGAACCGTATCGTGGGCATGCAAAAGACGCTCGGCGACTTCGAGAACAGCGCGAATGCCAACTCGGATCAGAAGGCGCAGTACAGCAGCGCACTGTCCCAGGCCAAGGCCCTCGACAAGAAGCTCACCGACCTGAAAAACAGTGTCTACAATCCAGGCTTGCAGCACATGGTACCGGAGGACGATATCCACTGGCTGTCAAAGCTCGACGGTCAGCTGCAGAGTCTGGGATACGTGAGCTATCTGGTGGGCCAGGCACCCACCGCGCCGATGCTGACCACTGCGAATGAGATCAGCAGCAGGCTCAACAAGGTACTGGCGCAGTTCAACGGTATTCTGGCCACGGATATACCGGCCTACAACAAAAACGCCTACGCGGCCGGCGCCCCCACCTTGCTGGTTGGCCGCCCCATCAGCATTAAGCCGGGACAAATGTAGTCGCGTTTGATCTGGATGAAATCTAAGGGGAGGGCTCAGCCCTCCCCTTTTTTATGCATTGGCAATGAGGAGGATGTTTTTTAATATTGAAATCCCTGTTTGAATCCGCCGTATAGCCTGAATTAGCTGGATTAATTGTGTGGCCCGGGTGTACTCGGGTTCGAGCAATTCTGTGGGACGATCGTTGAATTTAGATAGCTTGTGATTTGATCGCGATCGACCCGTTCAATCTGCCCGCTTGGGTATTGCAGGATCATCCCGACCAGGTGAACGCAATCCACACGTCCCCAGGGCCCGGCCCATACAGGCTTGGCGCTGAGCACGGCATAGCGTTGCCCCGTCTCGAAATTCCCCTTTGCGCCAAACACTGCTGGATGCGAGACATTCCACATCACAGGCTCACCCTGGTAATACGGCACTACTAAAAATGCAATAGCACTGATCGGCCACTTGCCCGTATTAACAAATTGCACCCGCGTATAAGCACCCTCGGGTGAAAAGTTGGACAGAAATTTTGTTTCGATCTGATAGACAAGCACCGGATGGCCCGCAGCCTGCGCCTGTGCTGTTTGTTCGACCAGGCGCTGTGCAGGAGTGGACGCGCATGCGGACAGTATCAGTGACGCGGTCAATGTGAGATACAGCGAGCGCATAAATGACCTCCTTGACTATTGTCTACAGGTTTATAAACCCGCTGCGTTCCTGATTTAAGGACCAAGAACCGCTGTAGACACTACCCCCCGGCACGCCGGATGTAAAATCATCAATAGCGGATCAGCGCCGCGCCCCACGTAAAACCGCCGCCGAAAGCCTCCAGCAGAATCGTCTGGCCACGCTGGATACGGCCGTCACGCACCGCCACATCCAGTGCCATGGGCACGGAGGCGGTGGAAGTGTTGCCGTGATCCTGGATGGTGAGGATCACCCGCTGCATGGGCATTTTCAACTTGCGGGCCGTGGCTTCGATGATGCGCAGGTTGGCCTGGTGCGGGACCAGCCAGTCGAGTTTTTCCGCCGGCATGTTGTTGCCCTTGAGGCCTTCCAGCACGATCTCGCCCAGCTTGGTGACGGCCACCTTGAAGGCTTCGCTGCCTTTCATATGAATGAAGTCGCGGCGTGCGTGAAAATCCTCGGGCTTCTTGGATACGCCCGAGGGGAAATACAGCAGGTCCGCGTACCGGCCGTCCGCATGCAGATGCGTTGAGAGAATACCGGCTTCATCGGAAGCTTCCAGCACCACCGCACCGGCGCCATCGCCGAACAATACGCAGGTGCCGCGATCAGTCCAGTCGGTCATGCGTGACAAGGTTTCGCCGCCCACGATCAGGGCACATTTGGCGGAGCCGGTGCGGATATATTTATCGGCGATATCGAGCGCATAAATGAATCCGGTGCAGGCGGCTTCCAGGCTGAAGGCCGTGCAGCCGTGGATCCCCAGGCGCCGCTGCAGAAGACAGCCCATATTCGGGAATACCTGGTCCGGTGTGGTGGTGCCGACGATCACCAGATCAATGTCTTTCGGCCCTACGCCCGCCGCCTGCATGGCGTTGCGCGCCGCCTGCTCGCAAAAATCCAGATTGGTCTCGTTATCTGCGGCAATATGACGGCGCTCGATGCCGGTGCGCGCGCGAATCCATTCGTCGGTGGTATCCACTATTTTTTCCAGATCCTGATTGGTCAGGACCTTTTCCGGCAGGCCGCGGCCGGTACCGGCGATACGGGCATAGACGGGGTTCATTCGCCGTGCACCTGCGGCTGGGGAAACTGCTGTTCCAACAGCCGGCTGATGCGCTGCGGGACCTGATTCTGGACTTCAAGGATGGCCACGCGAATGGCGCTGGCAAACGCCACACTGTCGGAACCGCCATGGCTTTTCACCACCACGCCCTTGAGTCCCAGCAGGCTGGCACCGTTATAGTAGCGTGGATCCAGACGGCGCTTGAGCGAGTGCAGCACCGGCAATGCAGCCAATGCCAGCAGACGTGTAAAGGCCGTGCGACGGAATTCCTGACGTATGTACTCGCTGATCATCCTGGCCAGTCCTTCAATGGTCTTGAGAGCCACGTTGCCCACGAAACCGTCCGCCACGACCACGTCCACATCTTTTGAGAAGATATCGTTACCTTCCACGAAACCAATGTAATGGAGGTGGCTGGCAGCGAACAGTTTGGCAGCCTCACGGACTTTCTCGATGCCCTTGATCTCCTCTTCGCCGATATTCAGCAATCCCACGCGCGGTGAGTCGATATGATAGACCGCATTCGCCAACGCCGAACCCATCACGCCGAATTGGAACAATTGCTCCGGCGTGCAATCGGCATTGGCGCCAAGGTCCAGCATATGGGTATGTCCGCCATGGGAAGGAATCAAGGCGCAGATGGCGGGACGGTCAATACCGGCAACAGTCTTGAGCACAAAGCGTGCGGTCGCCATGAGCGCACCGGTATTCCCGGCACTGACGCAGGCATCCGCCGTTCCCGCCTTGACCAGATTGATGGCCACGCGCATGGAGGAATCTTTCTTGCCGCGCAACGCCTGGGAAGGCAACTCATCCATGAGCACCTGCTGGGAAGCCGCCTGAAACACCAAACGAGCGCCGAAGGTGGCGTGATGCCGCTGCACCACTGACTCCAACACCTCTGATTTCCCCACCAAGATAATGTGCAGAAATGGATTTTTCTGCAGCATGGCCACGGCGGCCGGCACCACCATGCCCGGGCCATGGTCACCGCCCATCGCGTCCAGCGCAATCGTGACGATATTGTTGTTCATGCCACGGATATGAAAGCTGTGCGCCCTCGCCTATAGTGCCGACGTTTTTATCCGTCTGCATCCTTTGCAGGGTATTGGATAAAAGTCACCGGAACAACGCAGTTGCCCGGGTGATTCAGAAATGGAACTTGCTCAATCTTTCTGAGTGATATTCAGTATCTTCTTGCCGCGATAATGGCCGTCGGCACCGAGATGATGCCGGCGATGGGTCTCACCGGTGGTCTTCTCGATGGATAATGTCGGCCCCTTGAGCGAGTCATGGGAGCGGCGCTGGCCACGACGTGATGGTGATACGCGACTTTTCTGGACAGCCATGATGAACTCCTGATAAAAAATATTTCGCTTGGTAGCGGCAAGCTAGTGGAAACAACCTGCCTGAACTAAATCCACGGATGCGCCGGCATTTTTCAACGTTATCATCCGTCAGCGGCGCTTCAAGGTCTGTAGTGCTGCAAACGGTTTGGATCGCGCGGTTTTCGCCGCCTTCGCCGGTTGCTGAAATTTGCCTCGTGGATCCCCACCGCACGCCTGCGGCGGCGTGTGTAATGCCGCCATCGGCAGGGCCAGCAGCAGTTCGTCCTCGATGAGTTCCGCGATCTTCACCCGGCCGGAGGCGGATAATAGCGGCTCATACACATCCGGCAATCTCACCGCCTCCTCCTCACTGCGCACCCAGGCCAGATTGAAATCCGCTTTGACCGGGAAGTCCAGGCTTCCAAAACATCGCTGGCAGGTCAGCACCAGATTCGCCTGCACCTGACCATGCACACTCACCTGACCGTCGGCCTGAATTGCCTGCAATTCGACAGTTGCCTGTCCGCCGCTATCGGCAACTGCGGCCGCGAGTCTGGATAGCGCGGAGAGGCTGATAGCGCCTGCCCACCGGACAGGCCGGTGGCTGACCCGGGTCAGGTCCAGATACTCCTCTGAAGCGCCTGACATAGGCGCGGTATGATACGTTTCGACTCCCGGCTTGTCAAAAGAAAAAGATTCCAAGCCTTTGTTTTTATTACTGCTTAAAGAGACTTAAGGATAGCGGGCTGAATGCAACCGGAAAAACACGCCCACATGAGAACGCCCGTGCCGCTGGTGCTCGCCTCTACTTCCCCTTACCGGCGTGCGCTGCTGGAACGCCTGACCTTGGAGTTTATCTGCGATCCGCCCCAGGTAGATGAATCATCGCGGCCGTATGAAACCCCGGTGGCGCTCGCAAACCGCCTGGCTCATGCCAAGGCAGAAGCTGTGGCCGCGCGCCATCCCCAGTGCCTGGTGATCGGTTCGGATCAGGTGGCGGTTCTGGACAACATCATCCTGGGCAAGCCTGGCGCCCATGCACAGGCGTTGGCGCAACTGACCGCCGCTTCCGGACGGAAGGTCAGTTTCCATACCGCGGTGTGCGTGCTGGACACGCGCACCCACCAGCGCCTTGAACATCTGGACACCACCCATGTCCGTTTCCGGCCCTTGAGCGCCGCGGAAATAGAACGCTATCTGCAAGCCGAACAGCCCTACGCCTGCGCCGGAAGTTTCAAATCCGAGGGCTTGGGCATCAGTCTGTTCGATGCCATTGAATCGCAGGACCCTACGGCGCTGATCGGTCTGCCTCTGATAGGGCTGTGCCGGCTATTGCACACCTGCGGCCTATGCTTGCCTTAAGCATCTTTCTCCAACCGATCCAGCACGGTTTTAAGATTGTCATCCAACAGCGCGTTCACCTGCATGGCCTCGCCGGACACCGGATGCTTAAAGCCCAGGCTCCGGGCATGCAGGAACATGCGCTTGAGACCCAGACTGCGGAAATAACGGTTGGCTTCCCGATCTCCGTATTTATCATCACCCGCGACCGGATGTTTCAGATGCGCAGCGTGCACGCGAATCTGGTGGGTGCGGCCGGTCATGATAGTGACTTCCACCAGCATCGCATTTTCGAATGCTTGCAGTGGCTGAAAGCGGCTTTCCGCCAACTTGCCGGTATCGGCCACCCGCACCCGCCGTTCGCCGCTTTGCAGCACATTTTTTTCAAGCGCCAACCGCACCTGCCGTTCGCCGCCGCTCCAGCGACCCGCCAGCAACGCGAGATAGCGCTTTTCCACTGCGCCTTCCCGCAAGGCGGCATGCAAAACGCGCAAGGCGCTGCGTTTCTTGGCAATGATGAGACACCCGCTGGTGTCCCGGTCCAGGCGATGCACCAGTTCCAGGGAGCGTTGCTCGGGCCGCAGGATTCGTAGGGCCTCGATCACCCCAAAACTGACGCCACTGCCGCCATGCACCGCCATGCCGGCGGGTTTGTTGATCACCAGCAGTTGTTCATCTTCAAACAGAATGGCGTTCTGCAACGCGGCCAGTTGGTGGCTTCCAGGGCGCGCGGGTGGCGTGATTTCCGCCTGGCGCACGGGTGGAATACGCACCTCATCGCCGCTTGCCAGCCGATAATCGGGCTTGGCGCGCCGGCCGTTGACTCGCACTTGGCCGGTACGCAATAAACGATAAACATGCCCCTTGGGCACACCCTTCAGCTGACGGAACAAGAAATTATCCAGGCGTTGCTGCGCCTGTTCCTCATCGATGGCGAGACGCCGGGCCCTGGGAATGAGGTTTTCCACTTAAGTTCCTGAAAATAGTAGCGTTCGGGTCGTTGTGGGAGCCGAGTTTCGCTGTTATAGTACCCGACAGGTGACCGGGCCGTGGAAAATGCAGCCTTGAGTCGCCGCCTGAGAAGCCTCCGCGTGAGGTTTTACAAGGTTTAATAGGTGGGGCTGCCGCGTTTACTCCAGCAGCTCCGTGTGTACACGACGTCGCCGGACTGAATGACCGGGTTCGAGCGCCGTTAGGACTGCGCTCCCATGCCTGACGCATGGTCACGACGCGCCGACTTGCCGCCTGGGTTGGATTTTTTTCGGCTGCTGCGCCCCCGCGGCGCCCTGTTTTGAAAGTTGCGAAATCCCGCCTGAGGGCCGTCCGGCCTACCGTGATCCTGCGCAGACCGTGGTTGAGCGTCTGCGAGAAACAACATGAAAAGAATGCTGGTGAATGCAACTCAACCGGAAGAGTTGCGCGTGGCCATGGTGGACGGCCAGAAACTCTACGATCTGGACATTGAAGTCCCCTCCCGCGAGCAAAAGAAAGCCAATATCTACAAGGGCAAGATCACCCGTATCGAGCCCAGCCTGGAAGCCTGCTTCGTGGACTACGGTTCCGAACGTCACGGCTTTCTGCCGTTGAAGGAAATCTCCCGGGTATATTTCAAACCCGGTGCCGACCTGTCCGGGCGCCTCAACATCCGCGATTTGCTGCAGGAAGGCCAGGAGCTGGTGGTGCAGGTGGATAAGGAGGAACGCGGCAACAAGGGCGCGGCTCTGACCACCTTCATCAGCCTGGCGGGACGTTTCCTGGTGCTCATGCCGAACAACCCGCGCGCCGGCGGCGTTTCCCGCCGCGTGGAAGGCGATGACCGGGATGAACTGCGCGAAGCGCTCGCTGCCCTGCGCATGCCCGACAGCATGGGCATCATTATCCGTACCGCCGGCGTGGGCCGCAGTGTCGAAGAACTGCAGTGGGATCTGGATTATCTCATCCAGGTTTGGGAAGCCATCGAGAAAGCTTCCGTAGGCCGCGCCGCTCCGTTTCTTATCTATCAGGAAAGCAATGTCATCATCCGCGCGTTGCGCGATTACCTGCGCACCGATGTGGGCGAAATTCTGGTGGATGACGCGAAGATGTATGAAGAAGCGCGCCACTTCATGGAACAGATCATGCCGCAAAGCCTTAACCGGCTTAAGCATTACGAAGACAGCGTACCGCTGTTCACCCGCTACCAGATCGAAAGCCAGATCGAAGCCGCTTTCGGCCGCGACGTGCGCCTGCCCTCCGGTGGTGCCGTGGTCATCGACCACACCGAAGCGCTGGTGGCTATTGACGTGAACTCCTCACGCGCTACCAAAGGCGGCGATATCGAGGAAACCGCCTTGCGCACCAACCTGGAGGCTGCCGATGAAGTGGCCCGCCAGTTGCGGTTGCGCGATCTGGGCGGCCTGATCGTTATCGATTTCATCGACATGGGTCCGCCGAAAAACCAGCGCGAGGTGGAAGATCGCCTGCGCGATGCCTTGAAGGTGGACCGCGCACGCGTACAGGTCGGCAGGCTCTCGCGCTTCGGCCTGCTGGAAATGTCGCGTCAGCGGCTGCGGCCTTCCTTGGGTGAATCCACCCAGGTGGTGTGCCCGCGTTGCAACGGCGAAGGCCATATCCGCGGCATCGAGTCACTGTCGCTTTCGGTGCTGCGTCTCATCGAGGAAGAGGCCATGAAGGAGCGCACCTCACGGGTGGTGGCGCAACTGCCGGTGGAAGTGGCGACCTTCTTGCTGAATGAGAAACGCCAAATCATTTCCGAGGTGGAAAAGCGCTGCGGCGTGAACGTGCTGCTGGTACCGAACCCGCACCTGGATACGCCGCGCTACGACATCCAGCGCCTGCGGGATGATGAACTGCAACAGCCGGGGGCCGTCAGCACCAGTTACAAACTGGTAACCGAGCCGGTACCGGCGCCGCTGCCCGGCGCGGAAACCAAGCATGAACCCGCGCCCGAGCCGGCGGTGAAAAGCATCACCCCCGCCAAACCGGTACCCGTCTCGCGAGCGGAAGGTCCGCAGAAACCCGGAGTGCTCACGCAGCTGTGGCGCGCGCTCTTTGGCCGCGGCGAGAAGCCGGTCGCCAGCCCGCCTCCCCGGCCGGTGCGGGACGAGCACAGCTACCGGCAGGATCGCGAACGCGGCCGTGAGCGGGGGCGTCAGCCCCAATCGGGAGCACGCCGGCATGAGCGCGACAGTCATCAGTCGCGTTCCCAGGGACGTCATCCGCCGCGCCCGCAGGAACGCACACAACCCTATCTTCAGGACCGGCCGCAGGCTCGCCCGCAACCGCGTCCCCAGGAGCGCCCACACCCGCGCCCGGCGCCGGTCGCCGAACGCACGCAACCGCTGCCGGTGATGCCGCAGGAAAACCCAACGACGGCGTCAATGAACGCTGCCCAATCGCCGCCACCCGCTACCGAGAATCGGCCGGCGGAACGCGACCAGAATCAGGGCAATCGCGGACGCGGTACGCGCCGCGGACGCCGCGGCGGACGCCGCCGGCGCCGTTACGAGGGCGGCCAGGAATCCGCCAACCGGCCGGCCAGTCCGCAGGAGAATCCGCCGCAGAATCGTGCCGACACGATTCCCAATTTTACGGGAGCACCGCCATCGGATTTGCCACCGCCGGCGCCGATCGTGACGCAGGTTGAGACCCGGCCGATGAACGAGCCTCCGTCACAGCCTATGGAGACACCGCAGCCGCGTGAATTTACCCCACGTGTAGACTCGCCGCGAATAAATCCACCCCGTGTCGATACGCCGCGGGAAGAGACGCCACGCGTAGAGACCCCGCGTATCGATACACCGCGTCAGGACCCCACCGTCCCCCTGTATCGTGCCCGCGAACAAGGCGACGCGCCGGCCACTGAAAACAGCGAGCCTAAGCCGCCGATAACCGATACCGAATCGCATTCGGAGTAGATACAGGCATCAATCATCAACCTGCCCGTTTCATGAACGGGCAGGTTTTTTTGCGCGCGCATAATCCGGAGATTGCAGGGTGATGCCCTGTTCACGGCAGAGGTATGCGAGCAGGCCCATGCTCCCCTGCTGCACCAGATCGAGTACCTGCTCGAAGCCGGTTGGACCGCCGTAATAAGGATCCGGCACTTCCTCAATCGCACAATTCTCCGCAAACGCCAGCAGCAGGTGCACGTCCGCGCGACTTGTCGCGGGACGCAGACGCTGCAGCCGGCTGAGATTGGCACGATCCATGGCCAGGATGTAATTGAATCTGGAAAAATCCTCGCGACTCACCATGCGACCACGGTGCATGCTGATGTCGATATTGCGCGTACGCGCTGCCTGAATAGCGCGCTTATCCGGCTGTTCACCGACATGGTAGTCATGGGTTCCAGCGGAATCGATGTGCAATCTCAGCTCTGGTACCAGTTCCTGATGCAATTTGCGGAATACTCCCTCGGCCGTCGGCGAACGGCAGATATTGCCCATGCAGCAGAATAAAATTGAGTGACAACTATCTTGCATGCTAATGACACTTTCGATCCAAACACGTCGATCAGTTTTTTGAAAATAGACACTCCGCGTTGGAGATTCCGGGCCAAACGGGACGAACCTCAGTGCGCGGAACGAATCACGCCACTGGGATCAGGCGATCGCCCACGCGGCTTCGAGCTTACGTGCTTGGGCCTGGGCCTCGTCCAGTTTCAGGTCACCGTGTGCCACCGCGCGCACGAACGCCTGATTGTCCCGGGCGAGCAGACCCTGCCAGGCAATACCCACTTGCCGGGCCACCTGGATGATGAGTTTGCGTTCCTCGACGGCATAATGCTCCCCCGGCCGGTTGGCACACACCAGCACCCCTTGCAACACTCCTTGCACGGTCATGGGTAATACATAGCCATCGGTGCCAAACTCGCTCGTAAGTTCCGATAAATCAATGTTCTTTTGGTCGGCGCGTGCGGCGACCAAGGCCGGATCATCAATCCTGATGTGCTCTGGATACCGCCGCTCACCGGCATGCTGCACACAGATATAGCCCTCGCTCCGCCGCTCATAGATCGCCACCCCGGGGGCATCCAGCTGCTGGTGGATTTCCAGTGCGGCGGCTTGCATGAGCTCATCCGTACGCTCATAGCGGGTACAGTTCCGGGCAAAGCGCCGCAGCGCTTTTTCCGCCAGATATTTTTTCCGGAAGAACACCTGTTCCACGATCCGGTCCAGATACATCCGCACCCGGCTGAGCACGATGCCCAAGGCCAAGGGCACGATGACCTGCAGCAGAAGGCTCGCACTGGTACCGAGCGCCGCGTGTTCGATCAAACTATTGACGGCGGCGAGGATGCCGATTACGAGCGCGGTCAGGCCGCCATATACCAGCGTGTGATCCAAGACCACCGAGACATCCACTACCCGGTGGCGCAGCACCGCATACAGGAAGCCGACGATGGCGATCGCGTACATAAAACTAAACGTTATCTCTGAGGCCGGAAAACCCAGTATCGGTGAGTTCGCTAGAAAAATACCAGCTACAAATGCCACACTACTCCACAGCATCCAGCGCAAGCGCAGGCGCTGTACCGACTCTGCATGGCGATAGCTTACGAACAGCAGTGCGACCGGGACGAGGAAACTGGCGGTCAAGGCAAAACCATACTGGGACCGCAACAATTCCGCCCAGCCCGTGGAGACGAAGATGCTCAGTCCACCCAGCTCTTGGGCAGCCCCCACACCGAGCAGCAGGAGAAAGCTCCCGCGCCAGAGCGCCCGCGTCTGCGGGGTGAGCGCACTGCTTACCATGGACTCCACCAGGATGTAGAAGCCAACCCGCGCGAGCAGGTAAAGGATAATCGATCCCAGCGCGACGCTCAGCCCGGGCATCCCGTCGGACGATACATTATGAACTGCTATGCCGGCCAGAAAGGCGATCGCCCAGAGCGCCAGACCTGCGGAGGCCCGGTCGCGACCGCGCCACAGGGCGAGCAGCGCAATTGCGCTGAGCAGTAAATAGAAACAAAGCAATGCCCACTCAAACCACCGCACACCGGTGTCGGTGCTGCGATTCACACTCGTGACCGGGACGGTGACCCATGCCCCATCCCGGCGGATCACAAACCCATAGGTCCGCCCCAGCGGGAGGTTGTATCCCTGATTGTAGATAATGGCGATCGCGATGCGGGTCGAGCGCGGCAAAGCGGCGAGATCAATCTGATCGCCTGCTTCTATCCCCGATGGCAGAGAAACGCCCGCGATCGGTTCAATGACACCGGTATGCGCATCCACTATTTTGAGCGAAAACGGCAGCGCCGTAGCCCTGAATGTCATAAAACCGTTATATGCACAGGCCAGCACGACCAAAACCGTGAGCAGGATCAAAAGCCCGTAACGACGAGGCATGGCAATCTCCTGTTAGCGATATACCGAAG
>DAHVFI010000225.1 GCA_027317045.1 Gammaproteobacteria bacterium | reverse complement strand
CTTCGGTGGTGGTCATCAGCTGGCCACCCTGTTCGATGCCGGTGACAAGCACCGGCTTCAGATTGGCGCGCGCCGCATATACGGCAGCGGTGTAACCGGCAGGGCCAGAACCCAGGATCAGCAAGCGACAGTGTTTTGGGGCACTCATGTATAATTATCCTTGGCGCCGAGATAGTGCCGGCGCGCTGGATTTCAAGCGCGTGGCTCACGCTGGCGGCAGCGTTTCTGGGTCATGTCAGCTTGATTAATCTCAAGGAGAAGTCCGCAGCCCAAGCTGGTTTGGCCGACTGCAGTTGCCAGACGGGCTATACCGCGTTTATCGCTATGGCCGCAAAGGCGGCCATGTTACGAAAACTCCCTGTTAGCGTAAAGGAGCCATTATGCGCATTGGTATTCCCCGCGAGCTCAAGCCGCTCGAAGGCCGCGTCGGCCTGATTCCGGCGGCCGCCGCGGAACTGGTCCGCCACGGTCACCAGGTGTTCATCGAGCACCAGGCCGGCGTGAAAAGCGGCTACGGCGACGAGCACTACCGCAGCGTGGGCGTGGAGGTGCTGGGCTTAGCCGCTGACGTTTACGGCAAAGCCGAGATGATCGTGAAGGTCAAGGAACCCATCGAGGCCGATCTGAAGCTGCTGCGCAAAGAACATTTGCTGTTCTGCTATCTGCATCTGGCGGCGCTGCCGGAGCTTACCGAGGCCCTGAAAAAGATCGGTTTGACGGCGGTGGCTTTTGAAACCGTGGAAGTGGACGGACGTACGCCGCTGCTGGCGCCCATGAGCGACATCGCCGGACGGCTCGCGATCCAGGTGGGCACCCACCTGTTGCATCAGCCCCAGGGTGGCAAGGGCATCCTGCTGGGCGGGGTACCGGCGGCCAAACGCGGACGGGTGGTGATCGTCGGCGCCGGCGTCGCCGGCGGCGCGTCCGCCACGGTGGCCGCGGGCATGGGCGCGGAAGTCACGGTGTTCGATATTTCCCGCGACCGCATGGAGCATATGCGCGGGCTGGGACCCAATGTCACCGCCCTCTATCCCCACAAGGCCGATATTGCCGAGGCCGTGAGGATTGCGGATATCGTGGTGGGTGCGGTGTTGATTACCGGAGAAAAGGCACCCCACGTGGTGTCCGCCGAAATGGTGAAATCCATGCAGCCGGGCAGCGTGGTGGCGGATATTTCCGTGGACCAGGGCGGCTGCGTGGAAACCACCAAGCCCACCACCTGGGACAAACCGACCTATGTATGGGAAGGCGTGACCCATTTCACCGTCACCAATATGCCGGGGGCGGTGCCGCGCACCTCGTCCCAGGCCCTGTCGGCCGCCATCACCCCTTATGCCCTGAGGCTCGCGGCCGGCAGCTGGCGGGACGATGAGCCGCTGCGCAAAGGTATCAACGTGGAGGCCGGAAACGTGGTTCATCCGGCATTGCTTAAATAAAAATACGTATATAATATAATAGCTTATATAAACTTCTTAAAGTCAGGTCAAAACGTGGCGCAGGCGACGCGCAAAGGCAAAACCCACTCACCCATGGCCATCCATCTGGCCCAGGGCCTCAAGGAGGCGGCTCTGTGGGTTTTTCTGGCCATCGCCTTGCTGCTGTTTGCCTGTCTTGCCACCTACAGCCCGGGCGATCCCAGTCCTTTCTACAGCGGTGCAGGTGGAGCGGTGCACAATGCCATCGGTCCGGTGGGGGCCTGGCTTTCAGCAGGACTGTATTTCCTGTTCGGCTATCCGGCGTTTCTGTTTCCACTCCTGCTGGCTTGGGCCGGCTGGATGATTTTTCGGGCCCGTAAATCCACCGCCGCCATCAACAAATTGCACTTGGCCATGCGCATCGGCGGCCTGATCCTGGCGCTGCTCACGGCCAGCGGGCTGGCCTCCATCAACTGGCAGGTGAGCCACGGCACTTTGCCGGTGGATGCGGGCGGCGTATTGGGGGATTTCATCGGCAAGGGCCTGGCCCATGGTCTCAGTGCCCTGGGCGCCACGCTGTTGCTGCTGGCGTTGTTTCTGGGTGCGGTAACCGTCTTCACGGGATTGTCGTGGCTGGCGCTCATGGATCGCACCGGACGTTTCAGCATCACGCTGGCAGAGCGGCTGCGTAATCGCTGGGGTTGGTTGCGGGAGGCCATCCAGGCGCGCCGCAGCCGCGAGCAGCAGGTGGAAATCATCCGCGTGCGTCAGGAAGAGATACAGAAAAGGTCCAAGCCGCGCATTGAGCCGGTCATGAAAGCCGTCGAGCCGAGTCCGCGGGTGGAGCGCGAGCGTCAGGTACCGTTGTTCGAGCCGCCGCTGGATTCGGAACTGCCGCCCTTGGCGCTGTTGGATAATCTGCCGTCCAAGGTGGACGGTTATTCCGAATCGGCACTGGAGGCCATGTCGCGCACCGTGGAACTCAAGCTCAGGGATTTCGGCGTGGAAGTGCAGGTGGTGGCGGTGAATCCCGGCCCGGTGGTGACACGCTTTGAATTGCAGCCGGCGCCGGGCGTGAAGGTGAGTCAGATTTCCAATCTTGCCAAGGACATGGCGCGCGGACTTTCGGCGATCAGCGTACGCGTGGTGGAAGTGATTCCCGGCAAATCCGTGGTGGGGTTGGAAATCCCCAATGAATCGCGCGAGCTGGTGACGCTCGGCGAGATTCTGAAATCCAAGGAATATGACGAGTCGCGTTCGCCGCTGACGCTGGCATTGGGCAAGGATATCGGCGGCAATCCGGTGGTCGCGGATCTGGAACGTATGCCGCACCTGCTGATTGCCGGCACCACCGGTTCCGGAAAATCGGTGGCTCTCAATGCCATGATCCTGAGCCTGCTGTACAAGGCCACCACCGAGCACACGCGGCTCATCATGATTGATCCCAAGATGCTGGAGCTTTCAGTCTATGAAGGCATCCCGCATCTGTTGACACCGGTGGTCACGGACATGAAGGAAGCCGCCAATGCCTTGCGCTGGTGTGTGGCGGAAATGGAGCGGCGCTACCGGCTAATGGCGGCGGTCAGCGTGCGCAACCTGGCGGGCTACAACCGCAAGGTCAAGGAAGCCATGGATGCCGGCAAACCGATCCGTGATCCGCTGCTCAAGCCGGAAACATTGAATGAACTGGATGACGCCGATATTCCCACGCTCAAACCGCTGTACAGCATCGTGGTGGTGGTGGACGAGTTGGCGGATCTGATGATCGTGGTGGGCAAGAAAGTTGAAGAATTGATCACGCGGCTGGCGCAAAAAGCCCGCGCTTCCGGCATCCACCTGGTGCTGGCCACGCAACGGCCTTCGGTGGACGTGATCACCGGCCTGATCAAGGCCAACATTCCGGCACGTATCGCCTTCCAGGTATCGGCGCGGGTGGATTCCCGTACCATTCTGGATCAGCAGGGCGCCGAATCCCTGCTGGGTCACGGCGATATGCTGTTCCTGCCGCCCGGCACCGCCGTGCCCATGCGCGTGCATGGTGCCTTCGTCAGCGACCAGGAAGTGCACAAGGTCGTGGCCAAACTGCGCGAGAGCCTGAAGGGCATGCAGCCGCCGTATATGCAGGAAATCCTGCATGGACCGCTGGAATCCCTGCCCGGGATCCCGGGTTTCGGCGAGGCCGGCGAGGGTGGCGTGGATGCCGAGTCAGACCCGCTTTACGATCAGGCGGTGCGTATCGTGACGGAATCGCGCCGCGCCTCCATCTCCGGGGTACAGCGGCGGCTCAAGATCGGTTATAACCGTGCCGCGCGCATGATAGAAGAAATGGAAAGCGCCGGTATTGTCGGGCCGTTGCAGACCAATGGCATGCGCGAGGTGCTGGTAGCGCCGCCACCGCCGGATGATCGCGGCGAGGAGTAAGCGGGAAGGTGCGGCGTACAACGGTGAAATTTCAGGAGAACTCTGTGAAGATCTTTAAATTTGCCGCTATGGTATTGGCTGCAGTTCTGCTTTTGCCCGGCTTGGCGTCGGCAGCGCCGCAAGCCGGCAACGCCATTGCGCGCCTGCAGGCCTTTCTCAGGGATGTGCACAGTCTCAAGGCGGATTTCACCCAGGTGGTGCTGAATACAAATCTGCAACAGGTGAAAAAATCCGTGGGCACCCTCGCCATCAAGCGTCCGGACCGCTTCCGCTGGGATTACGCTACCCCCAATAAGGAGATCATCGTCGCCGATGGCAAACGTGTGTGGATATATGACGTCGAGTTGCAGCAGGTAACCGTCAAACCCCTGAGCGGAACGCTGGCGGCCAGTCCGGCGGTGCTGCTGTCGGGTTCCAATGACGTGGATAAAAGTTTTGCGGTTAAGGATCTGGGTGAGTCGAATGGCCTGGAGTGGGTGGGGCTGACACCCAAGACACAGGATACGGATTTCGATAATGTGAAACTGGGTTTCAAAGGCGCTGCCATTGCCGTCATGGAACTCAAGGATGCCCTCGGCAACCTGACCCGCATCACCTTCAGTCATCTGATACTCAATCCGGCGATACCCGACAGCCTGTTCCGGTTCACGCCGCCAGCCGGTGCGGATGTCATCGGTGACACCGGTGAGAAATCCAGCCACTGAAGCTTCTGTTGCCGCTGCCGCACCCGAAGGCCGGCCGCTGGCTGATCGCATGCGGCCGCGAAACGCCGCGGAATTCATCGGCCAATCGCATCTCCTGGGTCCCGGGAAACCACTCAGCCGCGCGCTGGAAAGCGGCCATCTGCATTCCATGATCTTCTGGGGCCCGCCGGGCACCGGCAAGACTACACTCGCGCGTATGTTGGCGGACAGTTGCCGCGCGGATTTCATCGCACTCTCGGCGGTGATGGCGGGCGTCAAGGACGTGCGCGCGGCGGTCGAGCAGGCGCACGCGCGACGCAGCCAGGCCGGTGTCGGTACCGTGCTGTTCCTGGACGAAGTGCACCGTTTCAACAAATCCCAGCAGGATGCTTTTCTGCCGTTCGTGGAAGACGGAACTTTGACGTTTATCGGTGCCACCACCGAAAATCCATCCTTCGAACTGAACAACGCGCTGCTGTCCCGGGCGCGCACCTATATATTGAAACCGCTGGAAGCCGCCGAGATCCGCCGTATCATCGATGCCGCAGTGATGGATGACAAACGCGGGCTGGGCGCGCGGCCTATAGGGCTGGCCGAGGCGCTTCGCGACGAGCTGGCGGTCGCGGCGGACGGCGACGCCCGGCGTGCCTTGAATTTTCTGGAAATCGCCGCGGACCTGGCGGAACCGGTGGCTGGCCGTGAAGTCATCGGTGAAGCCACGGTCCATGAAGTGATATCCGGCGGTCTGCGCCGCTTCGACAAGCATGGCGAACTGTTCTACGACCAGATATCCGCACTGCACAAAGCGGTGCGCGGCTCATCGCCGGACGGCGCGCTCTACTGGCTGGCGCGCATGCTGGACGGCGGCTGCGATCCCCTGTATATCGCGCGCCGCGTGGTGCGCATGGCTTCCGAGGATATCGGCAATGCCGACCCGCGCGCTCTGGCCCTGACCCTGAATGCCTGGGATGTGCAGGAACGCTTGGGCTCGCCGGAAGGCGAACTGGCCATCGCCCAGGCGCTGGTGTATCTGGCCTGCGCGCCCAAGAGCAACGCAGTGTATACCGCTTTCGGGGAAGCGACGGCGGATGCCCAGCAGTCTGGGACCCTGGAGGTGCCGCTGCACTTGCGCAACGCACCCACCCAACTCATGAAAGGGCTGGGCTACGGCCGCGATTACCGCTATGCCCATGACGAAGCGGATGCCTATGCCGCAGGCGAGAACTATTTTCCGGAGGCAATGCCACAGAAAACCTATTATCATCCGGTGCCACGCGGCCTCGAGATCAAGATCGCGGAGAAGCTCGCGGAACTGCGCAGCGCTGACCAGGCCGCCCGCAACAAAACCACCAAGCCAAAGTAAAAATAAAACATGCTCGACCCCAAGCTATTGAGAACCGATCCGCAGGCTGTGGCCCATGCTCTCGCACGCCGCGGTTTCGTATTGGACGCAAAAGCCTATACCGTCCTGGAAAACCGGCGTAAGGAGTTCCAGACCCGCATGGAACAGTTGCGCAACGAGCGCAACAGCCGTTCGAAAGCAATCGGCATGGCCAAGGCCAAGGGCCAGGACACGGGGCCGCTCATGGCGCAGGTGGCCGATCTGGGCAGCCGGCTCGGATCCGCCGAAGAAGAGTTCGGCAAGCTGGAAGCGGAGCTGGATGCGATCCAACTCGGCTTGCCCAATCTGCTGCACGACTCGGTTCCGGATGGGCGCGATGAATCCGCCAACCGGGAAGTGCGCCGCTGGGGCGAGCCAAGGCATTTCGATTTTACGCCCAGGGATCATGTGGATTTGGGCGTCGCCCGTCATCTCATGGATTTCGAGAGTGCCGCGAAAATTTCCGGTGCGCGTTTTGTGGTGCTCAAGGGGCCGCTGGCCAGGCTGCACCGGGCACTGATCCAATTCATGCTGGATGTGCATACCCGCGAGCACGGTTACGAAGAAGTCTATGTGCCGTATATGGTGAATGCAGAGACTCTGCGCGGTACTGGCCAGTTGCCGAAATTTTCCGACGATCTATTTGCGCTCAAGGGTGAGAACGGATATTTTTTGATCCCCACTGCTGAGGTGCCGGTCACCAATCTGGCGCGCAATGAAATCCTGGAAGCCGATACTTTGCCGCGCCGCTATGTGGCGCATACGCCCTGTTTCCGCGCCGAAGCGGGGGCCGCCGGCAAGGATACCCGCGGTATGATCCGCCAGCACCAGTTCGAAAAAGTCGAATTGGTGCAGCTGGTGAAACCCGAAGATTCATATCAGGCCCTGGAAGAGCTTACTGGTCACGCGGAAAAAATTCTGCAGAATCTGGAACTGCCGTACCGTGTGGTGGCGCTATGTGCCGGCGACACCGGCTTCGCGGCCGCCAAGACCTATGATCTGGAAGTCTGGCTGCCGGGCCAGCAGCGCTACCGCGAGATTTCTTCATGCAGCAATTGCACGGATTTCCAGGCGCGGCGCATGCTGGCGCGCTGGCGCAATCCCGAAACCGGCAAGCCCGGATTGCTGCACACACTTAACGGTTCCGGCGTGGCCGTGGGCCGGGCATTGATCGCCATCATGGAGAATTGCCAGGACAAGCAGGGCAGGATCCATATTCCGCCGGCTTTGCACGCCTATATGGGCGGAGTCACCGTTATATAATGCGCGGCCGCATTAGGAGAGGTGACCGAGTGGTTGAAGGTACCGGTCTTGAAAACCGGCAAGGGCGTAAGTCCTTCGTGGGTTCGAATCCCACCCTCTCCGCCAATTTTCAATGCAGCATCCAGTGAACCCCGCGCCAAAAATCCTCGTCATCCGCAACGACAGGCTCGGCGATTTCATGCTGGCCTGGCCGGCACTGGCGTGGCTGCGGGCCAGTCTGCCGGAAGCGCATATTACGGTTCTGGTACCCGCTTACACCGCGTCATTGGCGGAAATCTGCCCGTCACTCCATTCAGTCATCATTGACCCGAAGCAGCAGGGTGACTGGCGCAACGGCCGGGCTTTGGCAAAATTGCTGCGCCCCCACCATTTCGACGCCGTCATCACGCTGTTTTCGCGCTTCGATACCGGGCTGGCAGTCTGGTCAGCCGGCATTGGATACCGGCTGGCGCCGGCCACAAAACTCGCGCAGGTTTTCTACAACCACCGACTGAAGCAACGGCGCTCCGAGTCGGCGAAACCGGAATATGAATACAATCTGGATCTGGTGAAAGTGTTCTTGCTGGACCACCGTTCCCAGCCGGCGCCGCTCCCGCAACCTCCGTATCTGCATTTCCATGAAACGGAAGTCAGTGCGTTGGAGTCGGAATTCCGAAATACTCATCGCATTCCCGGAGCAAGCCGGCTGGTGTTTGTGCATGCCGGGCACGGGGGTTCCGCCAGCAACCTTTCGCTGGAGCAGTACGCAGAGCTGATCCGCCATCTGCAATCACGCAACGGCCACCATGTGGTGTTGACGGCGGGTCCGGGTGAGGAATCCCGCTCGCAGGCGCTTTCCGGGCTGCTGACCGGTGTGCCCCATTGCCTGTATAGTTCCCGGGAAGGCTTGGTGAAGTTCGCCAGGCACCTGCAATTCTGTGACGTGTTCATCAGCGGCTCCACCGGCCCGCTGCATGTCGCGGCGGCACTCGACCGCTGCACAGCGGCTTTTTATCCCCGGCGGCGCTCCTCGACGGCGCTGCGCTGGCAGGCGGTCAACGCCGCCGAGAGGCGTCTTGCATTTGAACCGCCAGCCGGCAGTGGTGAAAGCGACATGCAGGCCATTGATATACTTTCGGCGGCAGCGGAAATCAGCGATAAATATCTGCAATGAATGGAGTGTGAATCCGATGTTTCGCCTGCAAGGCATGCCACCTCAATCCCAGCGCGGTCCCATTGCCAGATTATTGGCATCGCTGCTGTTGATTGCGGTCGGTGCGGTCGCGGTGTTTTTCGGCGCTATTATCATTGCTGTTCTGGTCGGCATAGCCGCCATCCTGTTCATTTTCCTATACCTGCGCGCTTGGTGGCTGCGCCGCAAGCTTGGGTTAGATATGCATCCGCGCCACTCCCGAAAACCACGGGATAACGGCGTTACCATCGAGGGCGAATATACGGTGGAGGACGGCGATAGCAAAGGACGGGACGAGCATTAAAAAATCCGGGAATCAATCCCAGCGATCATCCTTGACCTGCACCATGCCATCCTCGATTCGCACCGGAAAGGTCGCGACAGGCTCATAGGCAGGCGCCGCCAGCACTTCGCCGGTACGCACGTCGAACTGGGCGCCGTGGCGCGGGCAGGTGATGATGCAGCCCGCAAGCAGGCCACCGGTAAGAATCCCACCGTCGTGGGTGCAGACATCCTCGATGGCGTGGAACTGGCCCTCGATGTTGAACACCGCGACCAAGACATCATTGATATCAATGGTTTTGTATTGACCGGGTGGAATTTCTTCCACGGAACCCACGTTGACCCAGTTTGCCATTCAAAGTACCTCAGAGATTATATCCACGATGAAAGGTTATGCCGCAATCGCGTATTTCCCCTGGAAGCGGGCTCAAGAACCAGGATCCGTTCATGTTGAGCGTAGCGCAGCGAAGTCGAAACATCACTGCCATGGCGCAAATTCTATCCTTCGACTTCGCAACTTCGGCGCTACGCCTGTCCTGAGCTTGACGAAGGGCTCAGGGCGAACGGCATTTAAAGACCGTTTCTAGTAATACATGCCGGTCTGGAGCTTGGCCTCATCCGACATCATGTCGCGGCTCCAGGGCGGATCGAAGACTATTTCCACGCGGGCTGCTTTCACCAGCGGGACCGATTCGATCTTTTGCTGCACATCGGCCGACAGAATGTTGCCCATGCCGCAACCCGGTGCCGTCAGGGTCATTTTCACATCCACGAGTTTATTGCCGTCGCCGGAATCACTCAACTTGCATTCGTAGACCAGGCCCAGGTCCACGATATTGATGGGAATCTCCGGGTCGTAGCAGGTTTTCATCTGCTCCCAGACCAGCTTTTCCACATCGTCGTCGGTAGGATTCTCCGGCAGTTTGGGCTCTTCCGGCGGTTCCAGTCCCAGGGCATCCGCATCCTTGCCGGCGATACGCAGCAGATTGCCGTCCACATAGACGGTGAAACTGCCGCCCAGGGATTGCGCCACATTCACCTCGGTACCTTCGGGGATGATGACGCGGGTGCCGGCGGGGATCATGGCCGCCTCGCAGGCACGCTTGAGAATGACGGGATCGCGGTCGTACATGGGCTATTCCGTGGAAACCGGCGGGTTGCCGGGATGTTCCAGAACATTTTTTAACGTGTGCCAGCAGAGCGTTGCGCATTTTACCCGCGAGGGATATTCGCGCACACCCGACAGGACGGCGAGCTTGCCCAGGGATTCCGGGTCGCTATCCATACCTTCACGGGTCAGCAGCGCGTGCATCCTGTCAAAAAGCTGCTGGGCTTCCATGACGGTCTTGCCTTTCAGGCGTTCGCTCATGAGTGAAGCCGAGGCCACGGAGATGGCGCAGCCGGAGCCCTCGAAACTCAGATCGCTGATGCGCTCGCCGTCGAGCTTGAGATACACGGTGAGCTTGTCGCCGCACAGGGGATTGAAGCCTTCCTGGATGCGTGTGGCGTCGGGGATCTTGCGGAAGTTACGTGGACTGCGGTTGTGGTCTACGATTACATCCTTATAGAGCTCCTTGAGGTCCATCAGCGGAATACCTCGCGGACTTTTTCCAATGCCTGCACCAGCGCATCGATATCCTCGCGGGTGTTGTAGAAGGCGAGGGAGGCGCGGGCAGTGGCGGGGATACGGAAATGCTCCATCACCGGCATGGCGCAGTGATGACCGGTGCGGATGGCGACGCCTTCCTGATCCACGATGGTGCCGATGTCGTGAGGGTGGATGCCCTCCATCACGAAGGACAACACGCCGGCTTTGTGCCGTGCGGTACCCACGAGCCTCAGGTTTTTAACCGTTTGCAGACGTTGCGTGCCATATTCAAGCAGGGCCTGCTCGTAATTCTGGATAGACAGCATGCCGATGCTTTCCAGATAATCCACCGCCGCGCCCAAACCGATGCTGCCGGCGATATTCGGTGTGCCGGCTTCGAACTTGTGAGGCAGCTCATTCCAGGTGCTGCCGGTAAAACGCACCGTGCGGATCATGTCGCCACCACCCTGATAAGGCGGCATCTCGGCGAGCAAGGCTTCTTTTGCGTAGAGCACGCCGATGCCGGTGGGGCCGAACATCTTATGACCGGAGAAGGCGTAGAAATCGCAATCCAGGTCCCTGACGTCCACCGGCAGATGTGGTACCGCCTGGGCACCGTCCAGCAACACCGGTACCCCGTGCTGGTGCGCATGGACAATCATTTTCTTCACGGGATTGATGCTACCCAGCGCATTGGAGACGTGGGCGAGAGCCACCAGCCGGGTACGCGAGGTGAACAGTTTTTCATAGGCGCCGGGTTCCAGCTCGCCGGCATCGGTGATGGGTACTATTTTTAGTACCGCGCCCATCTGCTCATGCAGGAGCTGCCAGGGCACGATGTTGGAATGGTGCTCCATCTCCGAGAGGATGATCTCGTCGCCGCCCTGGAAACGGCCGCGGCCGTAACTCTGGGCCACCAGGTTGATGGCTTCGGTGGCGCCGCGCACGAAGATGATTTCCTTCAGGGAAGCGGCATTGACAAAACGCCGTAGCTTCTCACGCGCACCTTCATACGCTGCGGTGGCCAGTTCGCTCAGTTGATGCACACCACGGTGCACGTTCGCATTGAGCTTCTCATAATAGCCGGCAACCGCGGCGATGACCGCCTGGGGCTTTTGGGAGGTAGCCGCGTTGTCCAGATACACCAGCGGTTTGCCGTGAACCTGTTGCTGCAGGATGGGGAAGTCGCGCCGCCAGTGCGGCGCATCGAAATCCGGCATGAGCAGGGGGTTACGGTCGTGCCGCGCGTTCATGTCTACTCCGCCGCCGCGGATTGGCGGGGCAGCACGGTCTTGATTTGGCGGGCGGCGTAGGCACGCAATTCCGGCGCCGGGATGCGCTCCAAGAGTTTAAGGCTGAAAGCCTCGACCAGCAGGGCGCGCGCAGTTTGCAAATCGATTCCGCGGGAGCGCAGGTAGAACAGCGCCTGCTCGTCCAGTTGGCCGATGGTGGCGCCGTGACTGCATTGCACATCGTCGGCATAGATCTCCAGTTCCGGCTTGGTGTCAATTTCCGCGGTGCGCGACAGCAACAAGTTGTTGTTGGTTTGGGCCGCGTCGGTCTTTACCGCATGCTTGGCCACCACCACCTTGCCGTTGAACACCGCGCGGGCGTGGCCGCCGATGATGCCGCGATACAACTCGCTGCTGCGGGTAGCGGGCGCCAGGTGCTCAATGCGGGTGTGATTATCAACGTGCTGCCTGCCGTTGACGGCGTACAGGCCGTTGAAAATCGCTTCCGCAAGCGGTGCTTCCAGCCGCGCGTGCAGATCCGTGCGCACCCACAAACCGCCGAGATTGAACGTATGAGAAAGGTAAGAGCTGCCGCCTTGTTGGCTGACATGCACACGGCTCACATGGAAATCACCCAGGCTTTCCCGTTGTACACGCAGATGTTCGAGTCGCGTGTTTTCACCAAGCACAATCTGCGTGTAACTGTTGGTGAAGTTGGCGGCGTCTTCGAGGCCGAAATAGGTTTCGATGAGTGTCGCTTGAGAATCATTACCAAGCCGCACCAGGATGCGTGGGTGGCAGGCGAGGGAGGATGTCTGTTGCGTGGACACGAATATCAGCTGCAATGGACGATCCAGTTT
>DAHVFI010000223.1 GCA_027317045.1 Gammaproteobacteria bacterium | reverse complement strand
TAGGTTGTGTCTCTACGCTTTTCGACGTCCTGTTCAATTTCTCTCAAAACCAACACTTCTAGATTCCGAAACTGCGCAGTACTTTGTTGCCGGAAATGCTCAGTGCGGTTCTTGCGACGATCGTCAACGATCCACCTCTCGTTATTGGACATGTTGAGATCGACGTTCGGATCGTACTTCAGAGTTCCACCACGTTCTGGCGAAATGTATTTGGTTCCGAAACGATTAGACGAGTCTAGAGATCTCAGAAGGGTGCTCTTGCCAGAGCCGTTCTTCCCAAGGAAAAGCGTGAACCGGGCACTACTGACAAGCTCGTCGAGTGTCATGCGTTATTGCTCAGCTAACAGTAAATGGACTGCACGCCATGATATTCCAATAACGATGCACGCTTCATTATTACGACCTCGCCCAATGCAAACAGCTCGTAAAACATATCGCATATCAATACGTTATGAATGCGGTGCGGCAAGGTGCGGAGCCGCTCTTGGATAACCCCGTGGACGACTCTTGGAAGCCCATAGGTTGGGGTGAGCAAAGCGAACCCCAACATCGTTATGCTTTCTGGGAATCCCCGTTGGATCGTGTCGACGCGCCGCAGGAGCCTGCTCAATGCCGACCCCGGCAGGTACTCCGGGATGCCGGATCGGGTATAGTTATCGCCATCGGGTCTTGCTGAGATAGAAACATGGAATTCACCGCTATATTTGAGAAGGTCCCAGAAGGCTATATCGCCTTCGTTGAAGAGCTTCCAGGCGCCAATACACAGGGCACTACCCTGGAAGAGGCGAGAGAAAACCTCAAGGAAGCCATCGCCCTCGTGCTTGAAGCAAATCGCGATCTGGCCGAGGAGTCCATCCGCGGACGCACGGTTGTTAAAGAGCGGCTGGTAACAGCCACTTAATGAAACGGCGCGACCTGATACGGCATCTGGAACGCCACGGATGTCAGTTGCTACGTGAGGGCGGCGCTCACTCCGTCTTCGTGAATCGCACGACCCAAAAGGTTGCAACAGTGCCACGACACAGGGAAATCAACGAATTTCTCGCACGCCGAATTTGCAAAGATATCGAAGTTCCACAGCCATAGCCGCGCTTCGCGGGGCTATTTCTCCGGTTGATACCCTTCTGGTTTCCCGGAACCGCCGCCAAAAAAGAATTTCTCCATTTCCTGCTGTAAAAACTTACGCGCCTTGGGATCAAGGGCGGATAAGCGATATTCATTGATCAGCATGGTTTGGTGTTGCAGCCACTGCTGCCAGGCCTGGCGGGAAACGTTTTCGAAAATCCGCTGACCGAGCTCGCCCGGCCAGGGCGGACGCTCCAGACCTTCGAGCTCTTCACCCAGCAAGGCGCATTTGACGGTGCGTGTCATTCCGCGGTTCTCCTGCCTGGTTCTGCAATTGTCCGATAAGCTTCTTCACCGGCGCCGCCAGGCCGACGCGCAAGGGCGCCCTGGGGTCATACCACATTCGATCGGCATCATCCGCGATACCGGCGGGCTCTGAAACCTCCAGTCGCAGCGGCTGCATGTCCAGATGAAAATGGCTGAAGGTATGCCGCAAAACCGGCCACGGATCAGATGACCCTGCACGTACGTGCAGATGCTCGCGGCACCAGTCCACAGTATTCTGGTCCAGCGGCATTTCCGGAAAGCCCCACAGGCCGCCCCAGAGTCCGGCCGGTGGACGTCTTTGCAGCAACACACGGCCGTTGCAAGTGATGAGCAGCAGGCGGGTGCGGCGCACCGGCAGCGCCTTGCGCGGACGCGCCGCGGGGAAATCCGTCTCCCGCCCGAGAGCGTGGGCGCGACAATCTTCCGCCACCGGGCAAGCATCGCAACGCGGCCGGCTGCGGGTGCACAGGGTCGCGCCCATATCCATGATGGCCTGGGTATACACAGCCACGGCTTGCGACGGTGTGTGTTGTTGCGCGAGAACCCACAGTTTTTGGGCGACGACCGCCTCACCCGGCCAGCCTTTGATGCCATGCAAGCGCGCCAGTACGCGTTTCACGTTACCGTCGAGGATCGCATAACGCTCGCCGTAAGCGAGCGCCAGGATGGCGCCGGCGGTGGAGCGGCCGATGCCGGGTAGCGCGGTCACGCTTTCAAAATCCGTCGGGAATGTTCCGCGATACTCATCGCGGAGGATACGGGCGGCCCGGTGCAGATTGCGCGCCCGGGCGTAGTACCCCAGCCCCGACCACAGATGCAGCACCTCATCCAGCGGCGCGTTGGCCAGCGCGCGTATCTCGGGGAAGCGCGCCATGAACCGCCCATAATAGGGAATTACAGTGCTCACC
>DAHVFI010000182.1 GCA_027317045.1 Gammaproteobacteria bacterium | reverse complement strand
ATTCTAAACTACAACCCTGTGCATTTCCGTGTGAACTCTGTGGCGCAAGCAGCTCACTGAACCATCCAGGGTGCATCGTCCAGCCCGGCCATCCATGGCCGGTCGTTCGCCGCTCCCGCGGCTCACCCAACAACGCGCACGAAAAACGCCTTGAGATAGGCGGTTTCGGGAATTGCGGGATGCACCGGATGATCCGCCGCCTGCCCGCCTCGCTCCAGCACTTGCGCTTCCCGGTCCAGATGGCGGCACGCCGATTGGATCCCGGCAAGCAGGGCCTCCGCCGGCATATGGTAGGAACATGAGCAAGAAATGAGCAGGCCATCCCTGTTCAGCACCTGCATGCCCAGCTGATTGAGACGCTGGTAGGCTTCCCGCCCTGCCATCAGGTCTTTTTTACGCTTCACGAAGGCCGGCGGATCCAGCACCACCACGTCGAACTTTTCACCGGCGGCGTGCAATTCACGCAGCGCATCGAAGGCATCGGCCTCGCGCGTGCCGATTTGCACGCCGTTGAGGGCCGCGTTGCGGGTGGCTTGCGCCAGGGCCGTATTCGAGCTGTCCACGCACAGCGCCTCGCGGGCGCCGTGGGCCGCCGCCTGGATACCCCAGGCACCCACATAACTGAATACATCCAGCACCCGCTTGCCGGGAAGGTAACGCAGCAGGCGGCCGCGGTTGTCATACTGGTCGAAGAACCAGCCGGTCTTCTGTCCGCCTGTCAGCGGCACCTCGAACCGGCATCCATGCTCCTCGATAATCACCGCCTCCGCTAGCGTACCGTGCGCTAATTCCGTATACAGCGGCAAACCCTCCAGTTCGCGAATGCCCACATCGTTGCGGAATAGAATCCCGGAAGGCTTCACGACTTTCATGAGCGCTGCCACGATGTCGGCCTTCATCATTTCCATGCCGGCGGTGGTGATCTGCGCCACCAGCACCTCGCCATAGCGGTCCACCACCAGCCCGGGAAGATTGTCGGATTCGCCGAATGCCAAGCGGTAAAACGGCTGCGCATACAAACGTTCGCGCAACGCTAAGGCGATATTGAGCCGATGCACCAGCAGCGAGCGATCCGGCGGATGCGCCGCATCGCGTGACAAGAGGCGCGCGCAAATCAATGAATTGGGATTCACATAGCCAGTACCTACGGCACGCCCGTTGTGCGCCCGAATCTCAACCGCCTCGCCCGGCGCAAAGGCCTTGAGGGGCGTGCGTTTGATATCCACTTCGTTGCTGAACACCCACAGATGGCCGGCCCGCAGGCGCCGGTCTTCGTTCTTTTTCAACAGCAGCGGCGGGAGTGACATGCGGTATGACAAGCCGGGGATTATAGTGGCGGCATTCTACCAGCCGCCCCCGATATGCGTGACACCTCACACAACAATGACCTTGCGGGCGAGACCAGTCCCTACCTGCTGCAACACGCCCACAATCCTGTGGACTGGCATCCCTGGACCGACGAGACACTGGCGCTGGCGCGTACCCGCAATAAACCCATCCTGCTTTCCATCGGTTACTCCGCCTGCCATTGGTGCCACGTCATGGCGCATGAATCCTTCGAGGACCCCGACACCGCCGCGCTCATGAACCAGGCGTTCGTGAACATCAAGGTGGACCGGGAGGAACGGCCGGACCTGGATCGCGTATACCAGCTTGCGCATCAAATCCTGGCGCAGCGCGGCGGCGGCTGGCCACTGACCGTGTTTCTCACGCCCGACGACCTGACACCCTTCTTTGCCGGCACCTATTTCCCGCTTGAGGCGCGTTATGGCATACCCTCATTTAAAGAGGTGCTCACGCGCGTGAGCACCTTCTTCCATGAACAACAGCCACAGCTGCGGCAGCAAAACGCCTCGTTGCAGCAGCTATTCCGGCGCATCGAGACTGAAGACACCCGACCGGCAATGTCCTTGGACTCCGCGCCTATCGAAGCCGCGCAGCGCGCATTGGCGGAGAGTTTTGACCCGCGCTTCGGCGGCTTCGGCCGGGCACCCAAATTCCCCCACGTCCCGGCTCTCGAATTCCTGCTGCGGCGTGCATTGGACACGGATTCCGGCGCCGGTGCCCGCCACATGCTTACCACCAGCCTCACGCGCATGGCCGAGGGCGGTATTTATGACCAGTTGGGCGGCGGTTTCAGCCGCTATTCCGTGGATGCGGAATGGAACATTCCGCATTTCGAGAAAATGCTCTACGACAACGGTCCGTTGCTGGGCCTGTACGCGCACACCTGGAAACTCACGGCCGAGCCGTTGTTCAAACAGGTGGCGGAAGGCATTGCCGGCTGGGTTACGGGTGAAATGCAAGCACCGGCAGGCGCTTATTACGCCAGCCTGGATGCCGATTCCGAAGGTCACGAAGGCAAGTATTACGTCTGGGACAAGGAAGAAATCCGTGCGCGGCTCACGCCGCAGGAATACGCTCTATTCGCGCCGCATTACGGACTCGATGGCCCGCCCAACTTCGAGGGGCTCTGGCACCTGTGCGTGCGTCAACCCATCCCGCATCTGGCGCAGGCCGCCGGCATCATGGCAATGCAGGCCACAGCATTGCTGGAGTCCGCGCGCATGAAATTGCTGGCCGCGCGCGCGCAGCGTGTACGCCCCGGCCTGGACGACAAAGTGCTCAGCGCCTGGAATGGCCTCATGATCGCCGGCATGGCCAGTGCCGGCCGCCTGCTCGGGCATGACGACTGGATTGATTCGGCGGAACGCGCCGCGCAATTCATTCACACGCGGCTGTGGCGTGACGGCCGGCTGCTGGCGAGCTGGCGCGCGCAACGCGCCGAACTACCCGCCTATCTGGACGATTACGCCTTCCTGCTGGATGGCCTGTTGGAATTGGTGCAGGCGCGCTGGAACGCACAGTGGTTGGATTGGGCGCGAGCGCTGGCGGACGCGCTGCTCACGCATTTTGAAGACCGGAGCCAGGGCGGGTTCTGGTTCACGGCCAATGACCAAGCAACGCCGCTGCACCGCCCCAAGACTTTTGGCGACGAGTCCATGCCGGCGGGCAATGCCGTGGCCGCACGCGCGTTCTTGGCTCTCGGCCACCTGTGCGCCGAACCGCGTTACCTCGGCGCCGCGGAACACGCGCTCAAAGCCGCACTCTCCTCTGCAGCGCGTTATCCCGATGGTCATTTGTCCACACTCACGGCGCTGAGCGACGCGCTGCAGCCGCCGGCCATGGTCATCCTGCGGGGGGAAACCCAGGCGCTGCCGGAATGGCGATCGGCATTGAATCAAAAATTTGATGCGCGCCGGATTGAGCTGGCCATCCCGAATGCTGCCATCGGTTTGAGCGGGTTATTGGCCCAGTGTGCGCCGCGCGGCGAGATCTGCGCTTATGTGTGTCGTGGCACCACCTGCTCCCTGCCGATAACGTCATTGGCTGATCTGGCCATGGCCCTGCGGCCATGAGACAGGTGCTGGTGGTGCGGCATGCCGAAGCGGAAGAACCGACGGGCGCCGCGGCAGCCGGACGCGGGGATGCGGAGCGCAGGCTCACCGAAGCCGGCAGGCGGCAGATGCACAAAGGCGCCCGCGGGCTCGCTACTCAGATTGATGACATAGCCTTGATTTTATCCAGCCCTTTGACCCGCGCGATTCAGACCGCTGAAATTCTGTCGGCGGTATTCCCGCGGGCAAGACGCCTGCGGCACCCGCGCCTCGCTCCGGGGTTCGATCCCGGCAGATTGCTGCATTGGGTGGTACGCCAAACTGCCGTGATCGCGCTGGTGGGTCACGAGCCGGATCTGAGCCAATGGATCGGCTACCTGACCACCGGCAACTCCCGCAGTCTGGTGCACATGAAGAAAGGCAGTGTCTGCCGCCTGGACATGCCGGATCATGCCCTGCCGGGCGACGCCCGCATCGCCTGGTGCCTGACCCTCAAACAACTGGCGGGACTCGGCTGATGGGCAGGCGGCGCGTAAGCCAGAGTATTTCGCAGCACTGCCGTTGTGTACTGAGCCCGTGTAGGTAGAGATGAGCTCTACAACCACAAAATCATTTAGAAGTGGTCTCAAAAATGCCATTCGCCCTGAGCGTAACGCAGAGGGCGCGAAGTCGAAGGGTGGAATTTCTGCCGCAGCAGGGATGTTTCGACTTCGCTTCGCTACGCTCAACATGAACGGATTCTGGTTTTTGAGACCGCTTCTAGTTTCGTCCAGGTTTATCTCGCTCAAACTTACTGCATCACCCCAATCCCGCAGCATCGTCCCATCGCTAATATCTATGAATACAGAATATCGTTTACCAGCGATTATGGCGCCTGCTTCGGTTCCGCAAGGAACGGCCTTTCAGGTTGGGTGAGAGTGTTCTGGAAGCCCGTGATCAGCCACTGGCCCTGCTGTTTCGTGAGAACCAGCGTTTGAATACCTGCGCCTGGTTCCGGCATTCCTGGAGGCATCTTGAAGCCGACCATTGTCCAGCGGGCATGTGCAAGCGCAACGCTGGGAGTCAAGAATCTCATCTGCACGTCGGTGATCGTGAGTTTACTCTTCCGAAACGCGGTTGAGAAGGCTGCAGTAAGTTTGTGTTGGAGTTCCGCGCGCCCTTTCCACCACCAGCCAGGCACATTCACCACATCGCAATCTTTGGTGAACAGAGCAGCATAAGCTGTGGCATCGTGGCTGTTCCACGTGTCAGCCTGTCGCATAACCACGTTGCGGATTTGCGCTTCATCCTGATTCTGCACAGCGCCATAGGTCGGTGGGGCCAGAACGATGACAGCTATCAGGATCGCGAGTAAGCGGAAGGATGTAATCATGGAGTGTCCCCCTTTATCTGTGTGCTGGCGAACGTCCTGTACAAGACAACTGCTCAGCTGTTGTGAATAGGCTGGTCTCACCGCTGCTTCGGTTATTCCTGCTCAAGCGGTGGGTGATGCCGAGATTATAAGCCAGAAACGCCCACACATCCGACCATTGGGTGATGCGCTTGTCCGTGGGCATGTAATCGTGGCTGGTCTGGGTTTCCACGCGAATCAATACCGGGTTGCCGCAACCCTGGTCACGCTGCATGGCGGCGGCGAACTTGTAAGAATGGCTCGGCACCACCCGGTCGTCGTGGTCGGAGGTGGTGATGATGGTGGGCGGATAACACACGCCCGCTTTCACGTTCTGCAGCGGCGAGTACTTGATCAGCCACTTGAAGGCCTTGGCGTCGCCTGAGGTGCCGTACTCCGGCGCCCACAGGGCCCCGCCGGAGAATTTCTGATAGCGCAACATATCCATGACGCCGGCGCCGGCATAGGCCGCACCGAAGAGTTCCGGGTGCTGGGTAATGGTGGCGCCGATCAGCAGGCCGCCGTTGGAATAGCCCCAAATGGCGAGTTTCTTGGGTGAGGTGTATTTCTGGGCGATCAGATACTTGGCGGCCCAGACAAAATCATCGAATACGTTCTGTTTCTTGCCCAGCATGCCGGCCTGGTGCCAAGCCTCGCCATATTCACCGCCGCCACGCAGGTTGGCCACCGCATACACGCCGCCCATCTCCAGCCATACCGGCACCAGCGGACTGAAGCTGGGGGTAATGCTGATGTCGAATCCACCGTAGGCATACAACAGCGTGGGATTCTTGCCGTTCAGCTTGAGTCCCTTGCGATAGGTGATGAACAGCGGAATGCGGGTGCCGTCCTTGGAATGGTAGAACACCTGGCGGGTTTGGTAATGCGAGGGATCGAAAGTGAGTCGCGGCTTGAAAAACACCGCCTGCTTGCCGCTGGCGAGATCGTAACGATAAACCGTGGTGGGATAGAGATACGAGGTAAAGCCGTAATACAACTCTTTGGAATCGTTGCGCCCGCTCAGACCAACCACCGAGCCGATTCCCGGCAGCGACACGCGGCCTTCCGGTTTGCCGGTGCTGGAAAACAGCCGCAACCTGCTTTTTACGTCCGCCAGATACTGGACCACGATCTGGTGGTGTGCCATGAGGGAATTCTGGATCACATTTCGGGTTTCAGGCACCAGCGTGCGCCAGTGTTCCGGGTCCGCGAGTTTGAACGACACGATCTTGTCGCGCGGGGCATCGCGGGTGGTCTGCAGAAACACCGTGTCGCCCAGATTGCCGATGGGGGAATAGGCGGCGTCATTTTTGGTGAACAACGGCTGGATGGCAGCAGCGACAGTGGGGTGCTCTGGGTCGCCCAGATCCGCGTAGTAAAGCTCGTTGTCGGGAGAGGTGCCGTTCACCAGCACCACGAACAGATAGCGGCCATCCTCGGAAACAGTGCCCCCCACGATCCATTCCGGCAGATCCGGGCGTGAATAGATGAGTTTGTCCTGGCTCTGGGGCGTGCCGATGCGATGGTAATAGAGCGCCTGATCGCGAACCCGGTCACTGATGGCCTGGCCGGGCGGCGGGGCCGGATAGCGGGAATAAAAGAAACCCTTGTCATCCTTGGTCCAGGAGATGCCGGAGAACTTCACATAGCGCACCTCGTCCATGAGGGTTTTGCCGTCCGCGAGATCGCGCACATGCAGGGTCTCCCAGTCCGATCCACCTTGGGAAAGTGCGTAGGTCAGCAAGCGGCCATCATCCGAGGGCGCGTAGTCCAGGAGCGCGATATCGCCATTGGGGGAGAGGCTATTGGGATCCAGCAATTCCCGCGGCTTGCCGCCGGGACCGTCCTGCTCGTAAACCACCGACTGGTTCTGCAAACCGGTATTCTTGCTGAAGAACAATCGGCCGGCTTGCATCTGCGGCACGCTTAGCTTTTCATAGTTCCGTAATTGCTTGAGGCGCTGACGCACCGCCTGGCGCTCGGGAATTTTGTCCAGATAGGAAAATGTGAGCTTGTTTTCCGCGTCCACCCACTGCTTGACTGCCGGACTGTCCAGATTTTCCATCCACTGATAGGGCGCGGCCACCTGGGTGCCGAAGTAGTTGTTCACCACGTTGTCGCGGGCAGCGGCTGGATAAACGAGTTTTGCATGGCTGGGCTGTGCCGCCGCAAAACCCGTGCATAGCAAACCCATGCCCAGCAGTGTCACGGCAATCTTTTTCACGGTTTTCTCCTGAGAGCCATGCCGAATTCGGATGCCATGGCATCCGCAGATTGCGGCGATGAATTTGCCAATGGTCGGGGTTTGGAAACCCCGCATACTATGATTTGGGAATCCTGCCTGCAAATCCGCCCTTGCACCGGATAGGCAGAACCGGCGGGGCGGGGCCGGTCTGGATCGGCTATATTTCCCATCCCCCTAAACCCATCCTGCCTCACCGGCATCTATCAAGGATATGGGAACTGCGACTGCCTCCATGACTGCTTCAGAAGCCTGGAACGGAACCCCCAATGAGGCGGCCGGGCTGGTGAGCCGAGCCCAGGCCGGCGATACCGCGGCTTTTGAACGGCTCTACCGCCAGCATGCTAGCCGCGTGTATGCCGTGTGCCTGCGCATTACCGCCGACCGGCCCGCGGCCGAGGAATGCACCCAGGACGCATTCATCCGGGCCTGGGAGGCGCTCGCCCAATTCCGCGGCGACAGCAGTTTCGGCACCTGGCTGACGCGCATCGCCATCAACGTGGCGCTGCGACGGTTGACACTCGACCGGCGGCACCTGCGGCTGATCCAGCCCGCCGGTGAGCAGCTGTTGGACAGTCTGCCGGCGCCGGCGGAAACCCCCGAGGCGGACATGGACCTGGAACGGCTGATCGCCGCCCTGCCGGCCGCCGCCCGCGCGGTCTTTGTGCTGCACGCCATCGAGGGCTACAGCCACGAGGATATTGCGGAGCTGACCGGCACGGCGATCGGTACCTGTAAGGCACACGTGCACCGGGCACGCCAATTGCTGCAAGCGAGGTTTAAAACATGAACGGCAAGCCCGATGACACGCTGGATACAGCCCTGACCAAGCTGCCCAAATCCATTGAGCCGGAGCACGATCTCTGGCCGGTTATTGCCGCGAACATCAACCGGCGCCGTGAACAAACACGCTATGGCTGGAGTTACGCGGCGGCGGTCATGGTGGCGGCCGCAGTCATCGCCTGGGCCACGGTCAGCTTGCGATCACCGACAACCGGCAGTTCGAGTATCGCCCGCACGATACCGCCGTCATCCCCTGCTCCGGTTAGCGCACCCGATATTCGCGCCCAGTTCGCCGCCGGGATCGCTGCCGACCCCGGGCTACCGGCGGCTTCCCGCGTGGCATTCGTGAACAACCTGCGTTTTTTGCATGCTGAAATACTGCGCACCCAGGCAGCCGTCGAAAAATATCCCAACGATATAAACCTGCGGTCGCTGTTGCTTGATCTCTATCAGCAGGAGTCCCAACTGATGGGCGAAGCCCAGCGGGTCCAGATTCAAACTACCGTGAGGACTACTTTATGAAACGTGCATTAATTGTCTTTTCGTATTTGCTGCTGTCGCTGTTTGGAATTGGCGTTGTGTTCTCGGCCATGCTGCTGACCGCCAATACCGCCTACGCCGATACCACAGGCAGCGGTACGCCCATCAACGAAACCCGCAGCGCCAAGGCCAACGGCACGGTGACTATCTCCAACCTGGCCGGTTCGGTGACCGTAGAGGGCTGGCACAGAAATGAAATCCACGTGGGCGGTACCCTCGGCCCCGACGCGAAGCGCCTGGACATCACTCCGTATAGTGATGGTTACAGCATTCGCGTGATCCTGCCGGAGCATTCCCACAGCAGCAATGCAGGCACCGAGTTGGTGATCAAGATGCCGGATGCCAGCCGCCTGTCGGTCAATACCGTGAGTGCCGGCATTGATGCCCGCGGGCTCGACGGTACGGCGCAACTGGAAAGCGTCAGCGGCAACGTGACGCTCAAATCCACCGACAGCGATATCACCGCCAAATCCGTGAGCGGTGAGGTAAACATCGGAGGTTCCGCCGGCGGTGCCCACGTTGATGCCCACAGCATCAGCGGCGACGTGAAGGTACAGGGCGTTGTCGGCTATCTGCAGGCGGAGAGTGTCAGCGGCAACGTAAAGGTAATCACGGGGGCACTGCGCCGTACACAATTGAGTTCCACCTCCGGCAATGTGGATTTCAACGGCGGGGTGCAAAAAAATGGCAGCTACACGTTCCACAGCATCAGCGGTAACCTGACCCTGTCCTTCTGGGGAACGCCTGACGCGCGCTTCGACATCTCCAGTTTCAGCGGCGACATCGACAACAACTTCGGGCCGAAGCCACAGCACACCAGCGAGTATGGCCCCGGAGTGGAACTGCATTTCTTGAGCGGCCACGGCGATGCCCAGGTGAACGCCCGCACTCTGAGCGGCAACATCACCCTGCATACCCCATAATGACAGCGTACATCCAAAACTGACCCCCATCTCCACCGCGGTGGAGTTGGGGGTGTCTTTTGTTGGCAACCGTAAAGAATCGCGGCGGAGTCCGCCGCTCCTACAATCAAATATTGCTGTTCCCGCCCGCGGAAATACCTATAATTCTTTGCGCTGCCAGCCCTGCGGCGTGTGCACCACTTCGTAGGTCGGCCAATAGCGCAGATCGAGTTTCAGAGTGATGATCTGCCGCATGCCGTCCCAGGTGCGCACACTGAGACGCAGCGTAGCGCCATCTTGCTTGTCTTTCACCGCGGCAATGAAACTGTCCATATCCGGTGTGGCCTGGCCATCCACGGCCAGGATGGTTTGGCCGGGTGTCAGGCCGTAGCGACTTGCGGGCGAACCAAAATTGTAATAATTCACCAGCAGGCCCGCGGTTGGCACATTGCTTTGAGCCGCGGCATGCTGGGGCTTCTGCAAAAGGGCGCCGGCCCACATCAGGATGCGCTGCGTACCCTCGCCATTGAGGGTCACGGTGGGTACCGTCACACTCATGACATGACCGTTGCGCAGCAACGTGAGCGCCACGCGCGGCCGTTGGCTGGCTTCCGCGACCGCGCGAAAACCGGTGGCAGGCTTGCCCTCCACCGTCAGCAACAGATCGCCCGTCTGTAACAGCTTCGCGGCCGGCGTTCCCGCCGTCAGCCGCCATACCGCCAACAGCTGGCGCCGCTGCGATTCGGCGGCTTCCAGCCGATTGGCCCAGTCCGGCGGCAAACCCAGTTTGCGCGCCTCGGCCAGCGGTATCGGATACAGCTCCACATCCAGCGTCTGCACCCCGCGGCTGTGGCTTTCCACCGTGCGCAGCATGCGCTGCACCACTGCCGCGGGAATGCCACGCTGAATTTCGCGGGTGTGGCCGTCTACATCGTAGGCAAAGCTCGCCCACAGCGCCGTGACGCGGCTGTCGCGATCCGTGAGCACGCCGGTGATATTGGCAGGCGGGTTCACCAAACTCAGCACCTCCAGATTGGTGTCGCGGAAACGGAAGGTACGCGAAGGCGGAAACATCACCGGGTCAAGGGAAGCTATCCGGGTTTCCTGGCTGGCGAGTGCCTGGTTAGGATGCAAACCCACGACCCAGACCGCGTCGCCGGGGCGTGCAGGCCGGGAGCTGAAGCGGATGGCGTGCACCGGCGTATGGCCGATAAGCTTCGGGTCGTACTGGATCACCGCCAAATCATGCAGGGGATTGACATAAATGACCCTGGCGGGAATCTCCAGAGAGCCCGCGAACGTCAAGCGCACGTCCCCCATGGCCACTGGCACCGTGTCCCGGTCCACCACCACCAGACCGCGCGCCCGGTTCACGATAACACCGGTACCGATGTAATGGGTCTCGCTCACGCCGTCGATGGGATAAGGCATGTCGAAATTCACAAATACCAGCGACGGCGCCAGCCGCTGCATGCGCGGGTCGTCGTAATGCGGAAAACTTACCGTCGCCGGCAGCAGCGGTGGCGCTGCGGGCGGCGGCGGCAAAAGCGTGCACGGCCAGTTACCGGTAGCATCGTCACGCCGGCAACGATCCGCCGGATACCAGCGCCGGTCTATGCTGATGATGCCCAAGATGGAATGACTGGGGTCCGTCAAACTGAAATAACGCATCGTCACCTGGGCGCGGTCCGGCAGGGTTGTCAGTACCTTCTGGAATTCGTTCAGATCATGTACCGGCACGCCGTCAAAGTCGGTGATGACACTGCCGCGTCCGATGCCGGCGGTGCTGAACACATAACCGGGATTGGCGATGTACACGCCGCGCACCGGCACATTGAAGCTATGGGCCTGCTGATAGGAAAGATCGTTCAATACCGCGCCGCCGAATTCCAGATAATTATCCGGCATGATGCTGTCCAGATTTTGCACCCTGACGCGTGCGGAAACCGGCACGCCGCCGCGATCGAGCCGGAGAGTCAGGGTTCTGCCTATGGAGGTATCGAGGATTTCCTCCAATGATACGAAATCGGATATCGGCTGATTGTCCACGCTCAGCAGAATATCGCCGGTTTGCAGGATGCCGTCCGCCGGACCACCCGGCTGTACCTGATCCACCACCAGCAGGCCACTGGCTTGCGGGTCATGTTTGCGCAACAGCATTTCGTCGGCGGCCGGCAGACCCAGGCGCTCCAGTTGGTCGTAATACTGAAAACCGAAAACCGTTTGCAGGGTGCCACGGGTTACCGGTTTACCGGCCTCGATGAGTTTCAGCGCCCGCAGCACCCGGTCGAGCGGCAGGAAATAGCTGGAAGCGGCATCGGCACGCGCGCCCGCATTCAGGGCGATCACATCCCCATGGATGTCAATCACCGGTGAACCGGAAGAGCCACCGCTGGTGCCGGAAACCGCCTGCATATAGAAAGTATTGAAGTCATTGTAAACACCCGGACCATATTCGGGTGCGGCGCGGTCAGTGCGCGCCAGCGTACCGCTCAGGATGGATAACTGTTCGCCGGCATCATTGCCGATAACGCGGATTTCCTCGCCCACGCGCGCAGACTCCGGCGCCAGCGTCAGCGCACTCGGGTGAATGTACTT
>DAHVFI010000179.1 GCA_027317045.1 Gammaproteobacteria bacterium | reverse complement strand
GAGCGTCACCTTGTAACTGTCGCTCACCTGCTGCGGAATCGGCGAAGCCACCCGTTCGCGGTTGCTGTTCATGCCGATCAGGATGCGGCGCAAGCGTTCCAGCACGATCTGGTCAATGAATCCTCCGCCGTTGTAGCGGTCGTCAATGATCAGACCCTGCTTGGTGATTTGCGGATAGAACTGGCGGATGAACTGGTTCATGCCCTGGGCTTCCATGTCGGACATGTAGATGTAGCCGATTTTGCCGTCGGAAAGTTTGTTCACTTCCTCGCGGTTGTGGTCTATCCAGGTCTTCAGGCGGATATCCAGCTCGTTGGGGATGGTTTTCACCAGCAGGGTGCGGCGGTTCTTGCCGGTGGCGTTGTCCGCCACCGTGATGTCCACATCCCGGTCCGCGGTGCCCGTGAACAGGCTATAAGGATTGGTGGGCGCCTGGAGCTCGCGGCCGTTGACCGCCAGCAGGAAATCCCCGGCCTTGACGTTGACGCCCGGCTCCGTGAGCGGCGAACGGTAATTGGCGCGGGTGTTGTCGCCGGGATAGATTTTTTTGAAGTAATAGCGGCCGGAAGCCTGATCCAGGCCGAAATCCACACCCAGCAATCCGGTGGGTGTGCGGTGCACGTCATAGGCCATATCACCGCCGCCCACATAGGTGTGGGAGTTGGACAACTCGCCGATGATCTGGCCAATCAGGTAATTCAAATCCTGGCGGCTGCCCATGAGCGGCAGCAATCTGGCGTAGCGCTCACGCACCGCCTGCCAGTTGACGCCGTTCATTTCGCGGTTCACGAAGAAGTCACGTTCCAGCCGCCAGGCCATGTCGAACATCTCGTTCCATTCCTCGACGGGATTGACCTGTACCCATAGGTGGGAGGTGTCCAACGGTTTGGGTTTGGCGTCCGGGGCCGCATCCCGGGTGAAGAGCTTGCCGTCCGGGGTGTTGTACAGCAGGGTGCTGCCGTCGGCGGACAAGGTCCAGCCGGCGAGCCCCGTTACCAGTGTCTTGTCCCCACGCTTCGCCAGGTCGTAGACATGCAATTCCGGCTGCACGCCCGGCAGCGGTCCGGCGATGGTCTGGTTGGGCGCGGTGCTGTAATACACGTGGCCCGGTGTGGCGGCCAAGCCGGTGATGTTGGCCGCCGGAATCGGCAGCGGCACGGCGCGGCTCATGAGTCCGTCCAAGTCAATGCGGATGGGTTTGCTGTCGCCGGGTTTCCACGGCCCCGGCTGCTTGCCGGGCTTTTTGCCTGTCAGGATGCCGGTGTCGTCCTGCGGCGCGAACGGCGAGGGTGTGTCCTTGGCGAGCGTCACCACATACACGCCATACATCTGCAGGGTGGCCACGTTGAATTCGGACTCGCTGAACGTCGGGTTCTCGTGGCGCATGGATGCAAAATACAGATACCTGCCCTGTGGATCGAACACCGGGCCCATGTCGCTGTTCATGGGCGAGCTGATGCGCGTGGCTTTGCCGTCCGCCAGCTTGTAGAGATAGATCTGGCGCATCTGGTTGGGTGCGGTGATGCTGTAGGCGAGCCAGCGGCCGTCCGGCGACCAGCTGTAATCGTGCATCTCGTTCCATGGGTCCTGGGCCACTTGCGTGAGCTTGCGGCTCTTCACGTCCAGGTACCAGAGCCGGTGCAGGTTGTCGGAGAACGCCAGCTTGTCGCTGGCCGGCGACCAGGCGGGGCCGTAGAAATAGCCGGTCTTGAATTCAGTGAGAATTTTTTGCGCACCGGAATCGTCCGCCGGGCGCACCGCGATCTGGTCTTCACCGCTGACGTCGGTGGCGTAGGCGATCCATTTGCCGTCCGGCGACCACGCGGGATATTCCTCCTCGGCATTCGAGGTATCGGTGAGATCCCGCGACGGGCCATGCTCCTTGGGGAGCGACCAAATGTCGCCACGGGCCTGCAATAGTGCACGCTTGCCGTTGGGCGCGAGCGCCAAATTGGTGTCGCCGGCGGTATCGGTGGACTGGATGTACTTGGAAGCATCCACCCAGCGCGGACCGGTGCGTGTGCCGTCGTCCGGCACGTTTACGTCCAGCTTGTGCAGTTGTTCGGAGGGCAGGTCCATGACGTAGAGCGCACCGCCCTCCTGAAACACGATGCCGCTGTCGCCGAGGCTCGGCCAGTCAATGTCGTAATCCTTGAAATGCGTGACCTGGCGGAACTGCTTGGTGTTCAAGTCGTACACCCACAGATTCTTGCGCTGGTCGGCGCCGCGGTCGGAGAGGAAATAGATCAGGTGGCCGTACCACATCGGGTCGGAATCGGTGCCCGGATAATGGGTGATGCGCGTGCTTTTCCTGGTCTTGAAGTCGTACAGCCACACGTCCTGGGCCAGTCCGCCCCGGTA
>DAHVFI010000176.1 GCA_027317045.1 Gammaproteobacteria bacterium | reverse complement strand
CTTAGCTATTTTTCCTACCTTACTTATGTCTTTAATTATCCTCGCCAGGTACGGGTTGCCAAGTGGCTCTACGGATTGGATTGAATATTTAGTTGGACAATGCGGTCTGCTAGTTCAGATTCCACTACTACTGCTCCTTTTTTATAATGTACGTATACGTCCGAAAATCCGCGTACTAGCCTAGTGTGGCCGCCAGATTTCATCGAGCGTGCTAACCGCAGCCCGCACCATGCCGGGCAAGTTCTTTATGTTTTCGATGTCCTGTCCGCCCGTCCGCGGCAACATGCCTAGTTGCTTTCGAGTGAAAATTCAGAAAATAGCCAGCTCTTGAGTATCGGCATCGTCATTCCGGGCAAATATTTTGCCTTTGAGATTGGTCAAGTCGCATAGATCGAGAGGTTCTTGACCCAATTCCGGCAGTCAGAGGTCCGCAGGCGCGGACAAGAGCGTAGGAAATTAGATATCGAGATTGGCTACTTCCAGGGCATTCCTCTCGATGAACTCGCGGCGGGGTTCCACTGCATCGCCCATGAGCGTGGTGAATACATCATCGGCGCTACGTGCATCCTCGACCCGTACCTTGAGCAGACGGCGCGTCTGCATATTCATGGTGGTTTCCCACAGCTGTTCGGGGTTCATTTCACCCAAGCCTTTGTAACGCTGAATAGCTTGACCGTGTTTGGCTTCGTCGATTAGCCAATTCATGGCTTCCTTGAAGCTGGTAACCTCCTGACGGCGATCCCCGCGGGTGACATAGGCGCCTTCGCCGATAAGGCCATCCAGCTGTTGCGCCAGTGCGGCAATGCTTTTGTACTCACCCGAGGCAAAAAATTCGCGGTGGATTAGTTTGTCGGTGGAAAGGCCGTGGTGCACACGCGTGATTTTGAGGCTTGGGACTTCCCGGCTGGCATCCACGTGGAGTGTCACGCGGTAGCGCGTACCGCTGCCATCGTCGGTATTCAAACGCTGTTCGAGGGTTTTTGCCCAGCCAGTGAGCCAAGTTACATCACCGAATTTGTCCGTGGTCACTGCGGGCACATAGAGCAGTTTTTCCAACACGCGCTCATCATAACGGCGTGTCCAGCGCCGGGTCATGGCCATCACTTCCATGTAGCGTGCCGCCAGCGCCTCCAATGCGGTGCTGGTCATCATCGGCGCATTGGTTTTGATGCAGAGTTTCGTGTTTTCGGTGGCGGAGCGCAGCAACAAGGCGTTCAATTCCATGTCATCCTTCACATATTGTTCCTGTTTGCCGCGTTTCACTTTGTAGAGCGGCGGTTGCGCGATATATATGTGACCACGACCGATGAGCTCCGGCATCTGCCGGTAGAAAAACGTGAGTAACAAGGTGCGGATGTGCGAACCATCAACGTCTGCGTCGGTCATGATGATGATGCGGTGATAACGCAGCTTGTCGATGTTGAATTCTTCGGTACCAATGCCGCAGCCGAGAGCAGTAATGAGTGTACCCACTTCCACCGAGGACAGCATTTTGTCAAAACGCGCCTTCTCAACATTTAAAATCTTGCCCTTGAGCGGCAGGATTGCCTGATACTTCCGATCACGGCCCTGCTTGGCGGAACCGCCGGCGGAATCACCTTCCACCAAGAACAATTCCGAGAGCGCCGGATCTCGTTCTTGGCAGTCTGCCAGTTTTCCTGGCAAACCGGCCACATCCAGCGCGCCTTTGCGGCGTGTCATCTCACGAGCCTTACGCGCCGCCTCACGGGCGCGGGCCGCGTCAACGACTTTGCCGATAATGATTTTGGCTTCGCTGGGTTTTTCCAGCAGGAATTCTTCGAATTTCTCCGCCATCAAGGATTCCACCACTCCTTTCACTTCCGACGAGACCAATTTGTCTTTTGTCTGGGAGGAAAATTTGGGATCCGGCAGTTTCACCGAAATAATGGCGGTCAATCCCTCGCGGGCATCATCGCCGGTCATGGGAATTTTTTCCTTTTTCAGCCGGCCTTCCGTTTCGATGTAATTGTTAACGGTGCGTGTCAGCGCGGCCCTGAAACCAGCCAGGTGCGTGCCCCCATCTCGCTGCGGGATGTTATTGGTAAAGCA
>DAHVFI010000134.1 GCA_027317045.1 Gammaproteobacteria bacterium | reverse complement strand
TTTCTCCCGGGTTAGGTAAGAGCATTGCTATGCCACGCAAGCGGCTCACCGATACCCACCTACCCCCCAGGGTTTACCGCAAGGGGAGCGTGTATTACTACTTTGGCCCGGATAAACATTGGATCCGCCTGGCAAATACATTGCCGGGGATGTACCGGGCACTGTCGGACTTCCTCACCAATACGGGACGGCCGCGACTGAACGCCATCTTTGACCGGTATCTGTTGGAAGTCATGCCGTCCAAAGCCCCTAAAACTCAGTTTGAACAAGTTCGACAGCTAGGGAATCTGATCAAGCACTTCGGTCACTGCTATCCCGAGGACGTAAAACGAACGGATATCGGTGTCTATCTTGATTCGCGGTCGGCCAAAGTTTCGGCGAACCGGGAAATTGCCCTGCTCTCGCACATTTACTGTAAGGCTATACGCTGGGGCCTCTCGGAAGAGAATCCATGCATCGGCGTTGAGCGCAACAAAGAACGCCCAGACCGACGCTATATCACGGACGCTGAGTTCTTCGCAGTGTTTGACCAGGCTCCGGCTTATGTACGCTCTGCAATGGAGCTTGCCTATCTCACCGGCCAACGCCAGGCCGATATCTTGAAGCTCCGGCGTTCGCAGCTGCAGGACGTAGGGATTTATTTCAAGCAGTCAAAAACAGGAAAAGAGCTCATTGTCCGATGGACGCGGGAGCTCAGAGCGGCTGTGGACCGTGCTCTAAGCGCGCCCTGCACCATTGCTTCAATCTGGGTAATTCACAACCGCAAGGGGCAGGCCTACACGTCCAGCGGCTTCCAGTCGGTCTGGCAAAAGCTTCTCCGACGCTGTTTGGCGGAAGGAGTCATTCAGGAACGTTTTACGTTCCGGGCTATACGGGCCAAGGCGCGTTCGGACGGCCCGGACAAGCGTCTGCTAGGCCACTCGAACCCGGACGCCATGGCACGGATTTACCAGAGGAAGGCGGAAATTGTGGAGCCGGTAAAGTGAAAGATATTAGAAACGTATTAGAAATTTTGTCACAAACGGCGAGGTATGTAACTTACCCATTTCGTAAGTCGTTGATTTGTCCAGGCCCCCTTGGTGGGCCGTGCAGGATTCGAACCTGCGACCTACTGATTAAGAGTCAGCAGCTCTACCAACTGAGCTAACGGCCCAGCAAGGGAGCCTGAACAATCAAATGGGGTGGACGATGGGACTCGAACCCACGACAACCGGAATCACAATCCGGGGCTCTAACAACTGAGCTACGCCCACCATAACCGGCTGGATAAATCTGAAACACTGCCGGCTTCACCGCATTGGCGCGCCTGGCAGGACTCGAACCTGCGACCGCCGGCTTAGAAGGCCGGTGCTCTATCCAGCTGAGCTACAGGCGCAAATTCCTGGCAAGCCATCGGGCGGTAAACAACCTTCCCTGGTGTACCCGCCAGCCCAGCCTTCCCTAGTGCACGAGTCCGCGGCTGCGACGAACCAAATTTGGTCGGGGCAGAGGGATTTGAACCCCCGACCCCCTGCTCCCAAAGCAGGTGCGCTACCAGACTGCGCTATGCCCCGCCGTCAAAATCATTCGCTCAACACCACCTGCTTTGCTCGCAGTCTGTTGCTGGCTCGGCTCCGGCCTCGCCTAGCAACCCGGCCGTGTACTTCCTGTACCCGGCGTTCGCCCTGCCCGGGCTCACCCCAAAGCAGGTGCGCTACCAGACTGCGCTATGCCCCGCCCAACGCGGCCTGCAGGGCTTCCCCGAGGCGGTCCGCACAAGGCTGGGAATGATACGGTGCCACTCCACCCCAGTCAATTTACGGGTCATTTTTGGAACCCGGGCGGGTGCATGCGACAATTCGCACCACCGCCGCAAAGCTAAAAATCAATTTGCCATGCCAGCCCAAATTATTGACGGCAAAGCCCTGGCCCGCGAAATCCGTGGGGAGATCGCTCGGCGCGTTGCCGAGCGGATCAGGGATAAGCGCCGCGCACCGGGGCTGGCGGTGGTACTGGTAGGTACCGACCCTGCCTCTAAAATCTACGTGCGCAACAAACGCGAAGCCTGCAAGCAAGTGGGGGTTGTGTCGCGCGCCTTTGATCTGTCCGCGGATACCTCCGAAGCCAGACTTCTGAAACTCATTGACGAACTCAACGACGATCCGGCCATTGATGGGATTCTGGTACAGCTGCCGTTGCCGTCACCTATCAATACCTCTACGGTCATCGAGCGCATTCATCCCGGCAAGGACGTGGACGGCTTCCATCCCTACAACATCGGCCGTTTGGCACAACGGATTCCATTACTGCGCCCCTGTACGCCCTACGGCATCATCAAGCTGCTGGAAAAATACGGTGAACGGTTCACGGGACGGCATGCGGTGATAGTGGGCGCATCCAACATCGTCGGCCGGCCCATGGCACTGGAACTATTGCTCATGGGAGCCACGGTTACTGTATGTCACCGCTTCACGGTGAATTTGGAAAGCCATGTGCGCACTGCCGATATTTTGGTAGTGGCGGTAGGCAAACCTGATTTAATTCCCGGAGCCTGGATAAAATCCGGCTCAACGGTGATTGATGTGGGCATGAACCGTTTGGCCGACGGCAGGCTGGTGGGCGATGTGGAATTTGAAGCGGCCAGCAAGCGTGCCGCGTTCATCACTCCGGTACCCGGCGGTGTGGGCCCCATGACTGTAGCGATGTTGCTTGGCAATACACTC
>DAHVFI010000132.1 GCA_027317045.1 Gammaproteobacteria bacterium | reverse complement strand
GGGCGCGTGACGCGGATGAGTTCCGCGATGACGCGCTCTGGCTCCGGCACCGATTGCAGCATGTGGCGACAGGCGACCAAACCGAAATGATCGTCAGCCAGGTCCAGTGCAAAAGCATCGCCTTCACGGAATTCCAGTCGGGGTGCGAGCTGGGGATAGCGTCGCCGCGCGTAGGCCACCTGCTCCGACAGGATTTCAACGCCCAGCACTTGCGCCTTGGGCAGGTATTCCGCCAAGCGTGAAGTGAATTCACCGCTGCCGCAACCCACATCCAGAACGTCCGCGTTCGCAGCCAGGCCATAGGTGGCGAGCAACTCGCGTTCCTGCGGCCAGATGGCCTCGGTCTGGGCGGCCAGGGTGCGCAACATGGATTCGTCGGCCATGTGCTGTTTTTGGGGGTTCAGGTCGGCGGTCATGGAAGTCATCCGTTGCTGCTAAAGAAGTAATGAGGAGTTGAAAATCTCGCGGGAGCGGCGATCTGTGGGAGCGACGGTCTCCGTCGCGATGTATTTTCATGATCATCGCGGCCGGTACGGCCGCTCCCACGTTTAGATCGTTACCGGCGCAGATGTTAAAGCCTGCGCTTGCATGCCGATAGGCCCTCCGTTAGCCTCTCGCATCCCTTACCCTCCCATCCCGGAAGGAGCACACCGTGGCCCAAGGCAAATTGCGCAAAGATGCGGGCTTGGTCGGCCTGTTGTTCGTGGGCGTGAGCACCATGATCGGCTCCGGCTGGCTGTTCGGCCCCATGCACGCGGCCCAGGATGCCGGGCCCCTCAGCATCGGTTCCTGGGCCATCGCCGCGCTGGTGGTGGGACTCATCGCCCTGGTCTACGCGGAACTCGGGCCGCTGTTCACCAAGAGCGGCGGCCTGATGTACATGAGTCTCATCACCCATGGCCGGCTGGTGGGCCGCATCTGGAGCTGGATACTGTTTTTGGCCTACGTGTCCATCGCTCCGGTGGAAGCCATGGCGGTGGTGACCTATGCCAACAACTATTTGCCCGGCATGGTGCATCCACACACCGGATTGCTGACCGGTCTGGGGGTTGCGATCTCGGTGCTGGTGCTGGCCCTGCTCACGGCACTCAACTTTCTGATCCTGCGGCTGATTCTTCTGCTCAATACCATCGCCACCTGGATCAAGGTGTGCGCGCCGGTCGGTACCATCATCGTGCTGTTGATCTACTCCCATCATCCCGGGAATCTGTCGGTGCCGGCCCATGCCAGCGGCAATGTCATGCACATGCTCACCGCGATTTCCACTGCCGGGGTGTTTTTCTCCCTGTTCGGCTTCACCCAGGCGATTCAGTTGGCGGGCGAAACGGACAATCCATCGCGCAATATCCCCATTTCCGTGATCGGCACCATTATTATCGGCTTCATCGTCTTCGTGCTGGTACAGTACGCTTTCGTGACGGCCGTGCCGCCGGAGCTGCTGGCGAAGGACGGCTGGGCCGGGCTTAATTTTATCGGCGATGCGGGGCCCATGGCCGGTCTTGCGA
>DAHVFI010000125.1 GCA_027317045.1 Gammaproteobacteria bacterium | reverse complement strand
GCGCAAGCGCATGTTGCGCGATTCCAGCAAACTGGGGACATCCACGTCCTATGGACCAGTTTCCAGTTCGCATACGGGAGAAGTGGAAATATCTCCTCCTTTCACGGCTTGGGTACCAGCCTGCTGGATGCTGCACTGACCAGCGCCCCCGGCAGCGGACTGGTGCTGGAGTTCGGGGTGTATCACGGGCTATCGCTCCGCCAATTGGCGCAGCGCGTCGACGGTCCGGTACACGGCTTCGACAGCTTTAAGGGATTGCCTGAGGAATGGAAGCCCGGCGAACCCGCAGGAAGTTACAGCGCCCACGGGCGATTGCCGCAGATGCCGCCACAGGTGGAGCTGCATCCCGGTTGGTTCAAGGATAGCTTGCCGTCATTTGTGGCGCAGCAGACGGAAAAGGTGCGGCTTATGCATATTGACTGCGATTTATACAGTTCGACGCGCACTGTGCTGAATGAAGTCTATCCCCTGTTGCAAGCCGGCAGTATTCTGGTGTTCGACGAATTCCTCGGTTATCCGGGCTATGAACACCATGAGTTCCGCGCCTGGAACGAATTCGCGAAAAAATTCGGGCTGGCCTACGAATACACTGGGTTTACGCTGATGGCGAGAAAGGCGGCGTTGCGCATCACGAAAGTAGCTTAAAGGCGCCGCCGGACCTGCCAGATCGTGTGCTGTTCTGCAGGCAGCTGCTGCTTCAAGTGTGGTTACTGGGGTCTGGAGTCATTTCCAACGCCGCAAACAGCGGTCCCAGGAACGGCTGATAATTTTTCCAATGATGGATGGCTTCTTTATAGATGGGTTTGCGCACCTGGATGAGGCTGGCGGTGGCAACCGGGCGCTCCAGGTTGTGGAAGTCAAGGCAGGCGGGTTCGAATTCCAGGTCGCAGAATTTCAGAATACGCTTGATCTCGTTCTCAGGTTGTTCCACCATGTTTTCATAGTCGACTTCCAGGACATACCCCGGAAGGACTTTTGCCCAGTGCTGCATAATGCGTTCATGAATCTTGTAGAACTGCCCCAATTCCGCCAGATCGTAGCTAAACAGGATATTGCCTGGGCCAAACAGGATCTGATAGCAGCTGAAACAGGTTGCCAATGGATTGCGGCGGCAGTAAATGATTCTTGCCTTGGGGAACAGCAGGTGAATGATGCCGAGATACAGGGAATTCAGCGGCATCTTGTCGGTAAAGCGGGGGCGTTTGCGCCATAGGTGAGAGGTCATGCCCGTGTAACGCGCAGCGGCCTGCTGAAGGTCCTGGGCGACCATTTCATCGCTGCCCGGTGCCAGATTGCCCCGGCTCTCCCAGGTGTTTCCCAGGTCCTTGGCCACTCGAGTGATGCTGGGTAGTTCGCCCCCACCTTGCACCTGGGAATGGGATGCAAGCATCTGTTCCGTCAAAGTAGTGCCGGAGCGCGGCATGCCCAGAACGAAGATCGGCGCCAGATCGGAAGCGCTTTTGCCGGAATAGCGGGCCAGAAAATCCGGGGTGAACAGCGCCATTATGCCCTTCGCCATTGCCTCAGAATCCCCGATTGAGAATTCGATATCAGCTCTTTTCAAGCGATTGGCATCCTGAAGATATTGATGGGCGGTAGGGTAGTCCCCGGCTTTGTCGTAAATCCTCGACAGGGCGAAACCGGCATCAATGCGCACCTTTAATGGCGCATTGTTTTTGTCATCCCAGCTTTTTACCATTGCCTGTGTTTCGGGCGAATCGATTGTGAGGTTCCTTAGCTGAGCCAAGCCGCTATAAGCCTCAATCTGCGGCTTAAGCCGCAGGGCTTCTACGAATTCCTGTTCAGCTTCTGCGAAGTGCCCCAGTACATTGAGAGTTTTCCCCCTGCTTAAATGTATATAGGCGCCATCCGGGTCCCGGGCAAGTGCCAGATCATAGGCAATGAGCGCATCTTGATGCCGCCCATGCTTCACAAGGATGCCGGCAAGGGCTGCGCAGGGTGCAGCATCCCCACGGAAGCGGTTGAGCGCGTGCTTGAGTGTCTCAATGGCGAGATCCAGCTTCCAGCCGTCGGCGTAAGTCTCGGCGAGTTCGATAATGTAATCGCAGGCGTCCGGGTTGGTCTTCAAGGCGCGGCGCAGCGCTTCTTCAGCCTGGCGCAGGTCACCGGCTTGCCGCAGGGTTTTGCCCAGGCTGAACCAGCTGGCAGCTGCGCTTTGCGCATCGGGTGCGTGCCGCAGTGCCTGCTTCAGGAATTCGGCGGATTCAGGAAGCCGCCGTTGAAATCTTGCAACGACACCGGCTAACTGCAGGGTTGCATGATCTTGGGGTGCGACCCGCAGCAATTCATCGGAAAGAACGCGCGCCTGGCCGTAATCCTCCGCATAGTAAAACGCCATGGCTTTATCCATCAGCTCCTGGTATGGACGGGAGCCGCCTATCGTGGATGCGGTGGCAGTGTGCTGGTCCATAGGGGCATTTTCCGTACTCATTGGATTGATGCTTTATTGATACGTAATTCTATCCGGGGCTGCCGAAGTTATCGGTATTTTCCCCGGGTTCTACAATTCATTCAGCCCAAAGCCGCAGCAGGTTGGCGTGGATCTTGTTCGCAAGGCGCACCTCGTCTGACTGGGGAGCGCGGTCCTGGATAGCGCGTGATAGGCGCAACAAATCCGCCAGCAGTTCGCGTTGCGATTCGTGACGGATGAAGCTTTGGATAGTGGTGATGGCGGCAAGTCGTGAACCGCGGCGCACCGTTGCGACGCGGTGCAACTGGCCTGAAGGATAGATGATCGCTTCATTGCGGTCTAATTTGATCGCTTGTTCTCCATCAGTAGAACTCACGATCAGCTCGCCGCCGTCATATTCATCCTGGTCACTGAGGAACAGGGTGACCGAAAGATCCGTGCGGATCTTCTCATTCGCACCCACGAGTGAAAAATCCACATGGTCTTGATAGTACATGCCCGTATCGTAACGATTGAACATGGGCGGCATGAGGTACTTGGGCACCGCCAGAAACTGCAGGACCGGATGACGCCGAAGCGCCGCCAGGACAATCTTCTGCAATTCGGGAAGCACAGGATCATCTTCAGCAATCTGCAGATTGTGCTTGCGGCTGCGGGCGCTTTCGCCAGCCGTTGTACTGCCAGACACATAATGGGCCTGTGCCGCCTGATCATGCACTTTCTGGAATTCTTCGGGATCGAGCACATTATCCAGTTTGATAAGCATAGAGTTCCTGTGTCCTGCTTATACGATATCAGATTTTGGCGTATCAGCCCGCAGTGCCTCAAGCAGCGGTCCGAGGAACGCCTCGTAATTTTTCCAGTGATCAATGGCGCCTTTGTAAAGGGGTTTCCGCACCTGCATGACACTGGCAGTCGCGACTGGGCGTTTCAACGAATGGAAATCCAGGCATTGTTGCTCGAACTCCAAGTCGCAGAAGTCCAGCAGGCGCCTAATTCCAGTCTCGATATCTTCAACCAAATTTTCATACTCCACCTCCAGAATGCGTCCGGGAAGTGCTTTCCGCCAATGCGCCATCATGCGCTCGTGCAGTTTATAGAAACGGCCGAGATCAGTTAGATCATGTGTAAAGGAGCCATTGGCCGGCATAAGAATATTATTCTGAAAGCAACTGAAGCAGGTGGCGACAGGATTCCGGTGGCAATAGATGATGCTGGCCTTGGGAAACAATAAATGAATGAGGCCGATATAAAAAAAGTTTAAGGGTAACTTATCCGTGAAACGCAGGTTGTTGCCGGATAAATGTTCGATCATTTCCCGGTAACGCGCGGCTGCGTTTGTTAAATCGTCACCCACTGTCGCATCATCACCGGGCGCCAGAGCCCTGCGAGCTTCCCAGGTTTTTCCCAATTGCTTGGCGATCTCGACCATGCACATCAGTTCTCCGCCGCCTTGTACCTGGGAGTGGGAGGCCAGTATCTGTTCCGTGAGAGTTGTGCCGGAACGGAACATGCCGAGGATGAAAATTGGCGCCAAATCCGAGGCGCTTTTGCCGGCATAGCGGGCCAGGAATTCCGGAGTGAAAAGCGCCATGATGCGTTCAACCATGGCTTCATATTCGTTGTCGGGGAACTTGTTGGTCGAGCGGTGCAGCCGGGTGGCCTCTTCGAGATAGCTGAAGGCCGCGGCGTAGTCTTCTTGCTGATCGTATATTCTGGAAAGCGCAAACAAGGCATCAATCCGTGCATCCTTAGTGGCGTTCAGTTGCGGATCCAGGCGCTGTTTGATGGCTTCCATATCCCCGGCATCAAGCTTGAACTTCCTGACTTGCGCCAGCTGATAGTAGGCCTTGATCATCGGATCCAGGCGCAGGGCTTCACGCAACGGAGCTTCGGCCTCTGCGAATCGGCCGAGCATCATCAGGGTGCTGCCCACAGCCAGGTGGGCTTGTGCATAATTCGGTTTTCTTTCGACCGCCATCCCAAACGCCATCAATGCATCGGCCTGCTTGCCATACCTATTCAGCAGGTTGCCGAGGGCTGCGCAGGGTGCGGGGTCCGTGAAGAAGCGGTTAACGGCGGTTTTGAGGGTTTCGACGGCGAGGTTTAATTTCCAGCCTTCCGCGTAAATATCGGCCAGTTCAATTGCGTAACTGCAGGTTCGGGGGTCGCTGTGGATGGCGCGCCGCAGGGCTTCTTCGGCTTGGCGTAAATCCCCGGCCGCCCGCAGGGCCTTCCCCAATTCGTACCAGCTGTCTGCCGCGTTTTGCGCATCCGGAGCATGATTCAAGGCCTGCTTGAAAAAATCTGCGGCTTGCGGCGGGCGTTTTTGGGCCGTGGCGATCAAGCCGGCCAGATGCAGCGCGCCATAGTCCTCAGGCTGCAATTGCAGCAATTCATCACAGGCGGCGCGTGCCGTTTCATATTCGCCGGCGTCGTAGTGCGCCAGCGCCTGCATCAGATGGCTGGTATGCAAATTGGATTTGGTAGGCGGGCTCTGCTGATTCAGCATCACACTAAATCATCACTTCTGCGCTGGGTTTATTTTTGGGGGCGCGCTTTTCTCAGCCACGTCCTTTTCCGCGGCTTCACGCAGGATACTTGCCACTTCCGGTCCGATGCGGAAACTGGGCATGGAATTCGGATTCACCATGATGCCTCCATCCTTGGGAACCCCCAGACACGCCCATGCCGCATCCACTTCCACCGCATAATCGAACGGCGCCGCTGCCTGTGCGTAGATATCGCTGAAGGCTTTGGAGGTGAAGACCGCCAACATCGGGCGTTCCCGGTTGTCGCCGTCGCTGACGAACAGCAGGCGCATGTCGCTGCGTGGGAATGTCTTGCCGTCCCAGGGCTGATCCAGCTTCACGAATACCCGGGATTGCACAAAGGCCCGCAGTGCCTTGCGGATGCTCTGTTCGTCGTTGTCCTTGGCGGCGCTGAGTGCTTGTTCCAATGGATTGCTATCGGTATTTTCGGTCATGCGCGTAGTTGATTCGAGGTTGTCTGTGGAAGGTCATTATAAGTGACGTGCTGGATGATAGGTTGTGGTCCCAGGCCGGTTATGGCCGGCCTGTCTGGAGGAATCCAAATATACTCAGGTTGTCCACGATGCCGGTTACATATCCAGGGCTTTCCGCAAAGGATCAAGCTGCCGTGCATAGTGCCGCCAGCGGCCCACGGAATCCCGATAGATGGGTTGGCGTGCCTGCCACAAGCTGGCGGTGGAAATACTCGCCGCATGCTTGTGCGGTTCCAGACAGTCCGGATGCCACTCCAAGCCGGCAGCGGCGACCAACGCACGGCTGGTTTTTTCGGGTGCCAGTGCCAATTCCTCATAATGGATATCATGAGGAGGGGCGGGCAGAACCGCGCGCCAATGGGCCATCAGCATTGTGTATTGCTTATAAAAGAAGGCGATGTCCTCAAGGTCATACGCATAGCTGTTGCGGGTGTGGGCGAAATACTGGAAATAGATGGACAGGCAGGTATCCATGGGATCCCGGGTACAGTGCAGGAGGGGAGTGCCGGGAAACAGCAAGGCAATCAAGCCCAAATGCAGGAAATTGAGCGGATTTTTATCCACCACCCACCGACTGGACTGCGCTTCCACAGGCCATTGGCGGCGAAATTCAAAACCCGAACGTTGAGCCGTGGCGACGTCCATGTTGGCCACGCAGGCCGGGTAGGGCATCTGCATACGCGCAGACAGGTGCTGGGCCAGCCTATCCACCAGCTCGGTTTCGCCCAGGCCGAAAACCCGGGGATGACTGGCGAGAATACGTTCCACCAGGGTGGTGCCACTGCGCAGCATACCCACAATAAAAACCGGCAGGGGGCCGACAGCCCCCGGTGCAATACGGCTCCGGAACAACTCCCAGGTAAAGATTTTTTTTACCGATTCCACATACTCGGTCAGGGCGGCCCGATCGAATCGGACTTTTTCATGTTGCAGGCTGTTGGCGGTGCGGAAATGCTCAAAAGCCTGCTCATAGGAACCCAGGTCGTCGTACAGCTTGCCAAGACCGAAATGCAGGCATTTTTTTGTTTCTTCGCTTAATAACGATTTACCGAGGGCGGCCTCAAAGCGGTTAACCAGAGCGCTATCCTGCGGCGAGATGCGCCGCGTATGCGCCAACAGCAGGTAGGCAGCATCGCTGTCGGGATCTTCTTCTATAGCCGACTGAAAAGCCTGTGCCGCGTCTTCAAAACGGCCCAGCTTTTGATAACTCTGGCCCAGTTTGAGGCAGGCCTGGCTGTCATGGGGCTGTCGGCGCAGGCAGCCCTCATATAAGGAAGCGGCTTGTGCGTGGCAACCCATCTCCATGAGAAATTCTGCGATCTGCTGATGCAGGGCCGAAGGGTCCGGCTGTGCCGTCACCAGAGCCTGGAGG
>DAHVFI010000124.1 GCA_027317045.1 Gammaproteobacteria bacterium | reverse complement strand
CATCGCGCCTTGCATGCGTCTTGCGGTGGTGGCGTCGGAAGACCAGACCTTTCCCTATAACGATGGTTTCGATTGGCTCGCCATCCAAGAGGCGCTGCGGCACAACCGCATGAGCCGTTACATTCGCGGGGCCAGCACCCTCACCCAGCAGACCGCCAAGAACCTGTATCTCTGGGCCGGACGCAGTTATTTCCGCAAGGCGCTGGAAGCGTATTTCACCGTGCTGCTGAATACGGAATGGTCCAAGCAAAGGATCTTGGAGATGTACCTCAACACCGCCCAGTTCGACAGCAACGTATTCGGCGTGGGCGCCGCGGCGCGCCACCTTTTTGATAAGTCTCCCGCGCAGCTGGCGCCGGATGAAGCGGCGCTACTGGCGGCGGCCCTGCCGGCACCGGATCGTTCCGATGTGGTTGACCCGTCCGACTATTTATTGCGACGCCAAGGTTGGATTCTGGATCAGATGCAGCAGCTCGGCAGCGGTTACCTGAATGGCATAGAGGCGGATGCAGGCGGTTAAATTCGCCAGCTGTTCCCGTTCCCGTATGGTACTGCCGCTCATTGTTCTTCCCGGTGCGCGCGCTCCTGGGATCAGCGCCCCCTATTAGAACCAATTCGTCCAGCATTTGGGCACGCTCCACGATTGGCCAGCTGCGCCTGCCGCGGGCGGCGAGATCCCTGACAATCTTTGCGCCGCGCTCACCCGCAAGCCGGCGGGCAAGGGGATCGTAGAACAGTGCATCGGAACGCTCGCTTTCCAGTGCACGGTACATGGCGACCCAGAGCGTCGTATCGGATACCGACGGATAAGGGGTGGATCGGACATGAAAACTTTTCCCGGGGGTGCGGAAGCCTATCGTGCTGCGATGGGCCTGTAACGTGCGCTGACTTGCGGCGGCGCTTGGAACAGGTGATTATTTGATCTCCGTGGTGGAGACCCTATTCATCGGGAGAATCCTATGCGCCGTGCCGCCGTGCTCTTGCTGTTCCTGTTGCCACTGGCCGCCTGTTCATTGCAGGAGCAACCGGTCCGTACGCTGGTAGCCGTGGTGCCCGCTGCCGGAGTATCGGCAGTGACGCTGGGCGTGAATATCGGCGCGGTCACCATCATGCCCAGCAAGGATGCCGAGGTGCATGTGAGCGTAGGTTTGCGGCCGTCCAACAGCTTTCTCGGCATATTCAGCCTGGGCGGCGAGGATGCTATCAAGGCGGCGGTCATCAATCAGGCAAGCGCTGATGGCGTGCTCAAACTGAGTATGCGGTATCCCGCCAATACCGATGCCAGCGGCGTCAACGAGTATTGGACGGTGGCGGTACCGGCTGGCATGCATGTCAGCAGCGATATCAGCGTGGGCAAGCTGCAGATTAGCGGCATCCGCGGTGGTGTCGAGGCCAATCTGAACGTGGGTAAAGCCACACTGGATGTGCCCAGCGGCGCCATAAAAGTTTCCATTAACGTCGGCAAAATCAATGCCCGGGCCGATACGCTCAATTACGGAAACGTAACCTTGGGCGCTGACGTGGGGGATGCGGAACTGCGGGTCAATGGCATGTCCGCCGGCAATCTGGAGAAAACCGGTTCAGGGACCCGCGTGAGTTTTCAGGGCCACGGCCAGGATGCCATCAGTCTTACGGTCAGCACCGGCAAAATAGCGCTGGCCCTCAACGGGAAGTGATTTTCAGGATTCAGGATTTCGGTGCGCCGGCTTAAAGACAAAACGTCCCGCATGGCGGGATGGTTTGCCGGTGTTGCTTTTAGTGACCGAATTCCTGCAGCGGCAAGGTGTGCAGCGGTGTGGGCAGACTTGAAATATACGCCGCCAGTGCCCGGACTTGGGCATCCGTAAGGGCTTTTGCCTGGGGCGCCATGATGATGTTCTGGCGCTGGCCGTCACGGTATTCCATTAACGCCTGCACCAGGTAATCCCGGTATTGGCCGGCGAGGATCGGCGGCGGGTTGCCCGGCAATGGGATGGGATGGGCGCCATCAGCGCCGTGGCACGAGGAGCAGGTGTCCTTGAAGTGCTGGGCGGCCCAGGCAAGCGTGGCGGGCGGCGTGGAGGTCGTTGATGGATCGGCTAACGCAGCCGTGGTGAACAGCGCCAGACCCAAGCCAAAAATCGCAAGTTGCGATATACGGTTCATTGTTATCGATCCTCTATTTCGATTTGTCCGGAGTCCCCAGGCTCTGGAAATACGCGGCGATATCTTCCATCTGTTGTTCCGTGAGCGAAGAGGCCTGGGCATGCATGCTCTGGTAACTGCGGGCGCCGGACTTATATTCCTGCAGCGCGTGCAAAATATAGGCGGCACTCTGGCCGGCGAGTTCCGGCACACGGTAGGTGGGATAGACACTGGTGTAATCGGGGATACCGTGGCAGCCGAGGCAGGTCTGTGACGCGACTTTGCCCTTGGCGATATCGCCGTCTGCGCGGGCGGCGATGGTGACTGTGAGTGCAGCGCAGGCAAGTATGATGGCAACAATGCGATTCCGCATCGGAGGTCTCCCTTGGGTCCGGTTGACACTTAACTATCGAGATTATCGGGGCGAAAGCGGCGCATAGGGTAGCAGATTGCGGGCCGGATTTCCGCCCGCTGTCCGACAGCTGACGGGAAGATCAGGAGCCATGACGGGCGGTGGCGACTGGTGCATACTCCGGGCGTGATATTTTTCATGACCGCGAAATCTTGGCGGCATTCTGTGACGTGAGGGGCGGCTGCAATCAACCCAGCGGGAGGACAGCATGGCCCAAGGTTTCTTCAATGAGCGTGTCAGCGGCTGGCCGCTGGCGTTATTGCGCATCGCCTTGGGCAGCCTCTGGCTGGTGGCGGTGAGCGGCAAGCTCGCGCACCTTTCCCAATGGCCGGCGGGATTGCACGGGTATCTGGAAGGCTCCCGCAAGACCGCGTTTGGGTTCTACCGCGGTTTTCTCGGCTTCGCCGCGAGTCATTACATGATTTTCGTGTGGTTGGTGCCCCTCGGCGAATTGTGCGTAGGCATTGCCTTGGTGTTGGGTGTGGTCTCGCGCTTGGCCGCGGCGGTGGGCCTCTTCATGGTGCTGAATTTCTGGTTCATGAAAGGTGCGACTTTTTGGGCACCCACCAATCATGACAGCCTGTTCATCATGATCCTGTTTGTGCTGATGTTCACGCAATGCGGACGGGTGCTGGGGCTGGATTATTTCCTGGCCAAAAAGAAACCCAACGGATTGCTGTGGTGAGGCCGGTGGACAAGATACGCAAACCCGATGAAGTCTGGCGTGCCGAACTCACGCCGGAACAATACGCGGTGACACGCAAGCAGGCTACGGAACGCTCCGGCACCGGCGCATATCTGTACAACCATGCCGCGGGCATTTACCGCTGCGTGTGCTGCGGCAATCCGGTGTTCACGTCCGCTGCCAAATTTGAATCCCACTGCGGTTGGCCGAGTTTTTCCGCACCTACCGGCGAGGCAAATCTGGAGCAGCGCGCGGACAGCAGTCATGGAATGCAGCGGGTGGAAGTGGTGTGCGCCCGTTGTGACGCGCACCTGGGGCACGTGTTCGAGGACGGCCCCGCGCCCACGGGACTGCGTTATTGCATCAATTCCGCCGCCCTCAAGTTTGAGCCGACAGGCGACGGCAAGAAGTGACCGAGGAAATTTTTCGCAGCGACGCTTATGCGCGCACCTGCGAGGCAACGGTTTTGGCTGTGGATGAATACGGCGTCCGCTTGGACCGCAGCGTGTTCTATCCGGAAGGCGGCGGTCAGCCGGGCGATACCGGCGTGTTGCGTTTGGCCGATAGGCGTGAATTGCGCATCACCAACACCCGTAAGAGTACATGGCCGGGTGAAATCCTGCACGTGCCGGCGGAAACCGCTGGTTGGTTGCGCCCCGGTTTGAAGGTCACGCTGGAAATCGATTGGGCGCGCCGCCACCGGCTCATGCGCATGCATACCTGTCTGCATCTGCTGTCCGCCATCATCATCGCGCCGGTCACCGGCGGCCAGGTGGGCGATGGTTACGGGCGGCTGGACTTCGATCTGCCGGAGACGCCCGGCAAGGATGAAGTGAACGAGAAACTCAATGCGCTGGTGCGTTCCGACGCACCGGTATCATTCCGCTGGATCACCGACACGGAATTGGATGCGCACCCGGAGCTGGTGAAAACCATGTCGGTGCAACCACCCCGCGGCGTGGGCCGCATACGCCTGGTGAACATCGAAGGCGTGGACCTGCAACCCTGCGGAGGAACGCATGTGGCGCGTATCGGCGAAATCGGCGCCGTGACTATCACAAAGATCGAAAAGAAGGGGCGCCAGAATCGCCGTGTGCGCCTTGAATTTCCGGAAGGCGCGCCCCATGCAGGCTAAGGAAGGTCAAGCGCAGAATGTGATTGTGGGAGCGGCGATATTCGCCGCGATAATTTTGTATCGCGGTCGGGACAACCGCTCCCACAAGAAAATATTATGGCGTCATAAATAGCAGGATATTTTTCAGGAGCACAGCGAAATGACCACAGCGGAAAAGGGCCACGGCATCACCATTGTGGCGTATGTATTGCATCTTCTTGGCGCCATCACCGGCATCCTGAGCATCGTGGCGCTCATCATCAATTACGTGAAGCGTGGCGACGACGGTGCGGTCATGGACAGCCACCATACCTGGATGATCCATACCTTCTGGTGGGCCATCTTGTGGTGCATCATTATCGCCGTCAGTTATTTTCTGCTGGTGGGTTTCATTATCGGCGGCATCGCCTTCCTGAGCGTGTGGATCTGGTATATCTACCGCCACATCCGCGGACTGATCTGTCTCGCCGACGACAAGCCCATGCCCACATGACGCACGAAAATATATCAAGTAACGATTGGATCCTTATTTATCATGGCGCCCGAGACAACAGCATCAGCAGATGGCATTACCAAACTCGTCTTGCGGCTGCTGTGACGGTTCGGTAGTACCAGACGTGAATGTAGGATGCAAACTTCGGTAATTCCGCGCTTGGCTGATTGCGCTTGCTGGAGGGGATGTCATGATATTTCGCACTATTTCGAGCGTCGCTGTCTTGTTGTTGGTAGCCTTGGCATTTACACCGGTACATGCGCTCGGGCAGGGAGACGCGACTAAACAGCAGCAGGCGCCTAAGTTGTATTTCGAATCCATCGCCCAGCTCCAGAGCGAGCTGCGTGCCGGCAAAATCACCTCCGTACAGATCACTCGGAATTTCATCCAACGTATCAAAGCGCTGGACCGCAACGGCCCCAAAGTGAATTCGGTCATTGAGCTGAATCCAGACGCGCTGGAAATCGCTCGCGAGCGTGACCGCGAGCGTAAGGCCGGTCAAGCGCATGGCCAGCTGTTCGGGATTCCGGTCATGGTCAAGGACAACATGGATACCGGTGACCGGATGCAAACTACCGCCGGATCGCTGGCCCTGGCCGGGCCACCGGCGTCGCAGGATGCCACCGTGGTTGCCAAGCTGCGCGCGGCCGGCGCCATCCTGCTCGG
>DAHVFI010000122.1 GCA_027317045.1 Gammaproteobacteria bacterium | reverse complement strand
GTCCAGGCGGTGCAGGGGTGCGGTGTCAGGCGCACTGCCGTTGTAGCGGGCGATGAGATGCAAGGAAGAAACCGGCACGTAAAGTTTATCGCCGCCGGCGTATTCCAGCATCAGGAATTCCGTCTCGATGCCGTTCAGTTCCAGAAGCTGCAAGCCCAGATAACGGCCGACCCCGTACTCCTGGTGCACCACCGGCGCGCCTTCCGCAAGCGCCGCCAGATCGCGGATGATGTTTCCGGGGTCGCGGCTGTTGCTACGCCGGTTCGATTGACGGGCGCGCTGGCCGAATAGTTGTTCTTCGGCGATGAGGGTAATTCCGGCTTCCGTCAGTAACAGGCTGCGTTCCAAGGGCGCGATGCACAAGGCGATGCGGGCGTCGCTGTCGAGAAACGCTGGCCAATCCTCCACGGATACTGGATTCAGGCCACGACGCGTCAGCAGTTCCAGCAGGTATTCACGCCGGCCGGCGGATTCCGCCGCGAACAGCACGCGTCCTGGGAAATTCTGGAGAAACTGCAGCAGTTTCTCCACCGGTTCTGCGGCACGACTTTCCACTCTGAGTGGCGGCGGCGCGGCGGTGGCAAAATTCATGGCGCTCTTATCCGGGGATTCAAAGTTTTGCAGCTGTATGCGCGACCGTGAGGCCAGTGTGATTTCGATGGTTTCCGGCGGCAGCCATAGTTCATCGGGGCGCAACAGCGGGCGTTCGATATCGTGACGATACTGTTCGTAACGTTCCGCGATCTGCATCCAGGTTTGTGCGGCAGCTCCATGAATATCCTCCAGCAATGCGACGATTGCATCGGCTGGCAAGTAATCGAAAAAGCCGGCACTTTGGTCAAAAAATAGCGCCGCATAGTATTCGATACCGGCTGGTGCAAGACCGTTGCTGACGTCGCGGTAGACAGGATTTTTCTGCGGGTCGCCTTCGAAACGCGCACGATAACGCCGGCGGAATCCGCGGATGCCGTCTTCGTCCAGGGGAAACTCGCGTGCCGGCAGCAGCCGTATTTCCTGGAACGGTTCCTGAGACAACTGGGTTTCGGGATCGAAACGGCGGATGCTTTCGATTTCTTCATCAAAGAGATCAATGCGGAAGGGCGTGGGGCTGCCCATCGGGAAGATGTCCAGCAAGGCGCCGCGCACCGCGAACTCGCCATGCTCCATGACTTGCGGGACGGAAGCGTAACCGGCAGCGGTGAGCCGCTGACGCATGGCTTCCGGATCCAGCCGTTCCCCCACTTTGAGCAGGAAAGCGTTGCCCGCTAGGTAAGCAGGCGGCGGCAAGCGTTGCATGAGGGTGGCCGCGGCGATGCTTACCACCCCGCGGCGCATATCAGGCAACAGTGCAAGCGTGGCAAGACGCTCGGAGATGATGTCCTGATGAGGGGAGAAGGTGTCGTAGGGCAGCGTTTCCCAGTCCGGGAAAAACCTCACCGGCAGCGCCTCCTTGCCGAGATAGAAACGCAGTTCCGCCAGCATGCGCTCGGCTTCGCGGGCCGTGGGTGTTACCAATAGCAGCGGCGCATCGGCTTGTTGTGCAGCCTCGGCCAAAGCCAGGCTGGCGCTGCTGCCGTACAGACGCCCCCAGCGCACTGAAGGATGTGCTGTGTTGGGCAATAGGCTTGTCAGAAGTTGCGTATTCATGATTTCAAATGCACAAATGCACCCACCCCGGCGCGCGGGGTGAGGCTATAAAATTCGTGGCGGCAATCCCTTGCCGGTTTGTATAAACCTAATCGCGGAAGCGCTTCAGCAGGTCGCCGTAGGCGTCAATGCGCCGGTCCCGCAGATACGGCCAGATGCGGCGCACGGCTTCGGAACGCGCCAAGTCCACATCAGCGGTCAGCACCCTGGGGGTATCGGTAGCGGCTTGTGCCAGGATCTCTCCCTGGGGGCCGCAGATAAAACTCGAGCCCCAGAAACGGATACCGTTGCTGCGGCCGGATGGATCTTGCTCGATGCCCGTGCGGTTGCACACCATTACCGGCAGGCCGTTGGCTACCGCATGGGCCCGCTGAATGGTGATCCAAGCATCCCGCTGGCGTGCCTGTTCAGCCGCATCGTCTTCGTCGGTCCAGCCGATAGCGGTGGGGTAGAGCAGCAGTTCCGCACCCGCCAGCGCCATCAAACGGGCGCCCTCCGGATACCACTGATCCCAGCACACCAACACGCCCAATTTGCCCACGGAGGTTTGAATTGGACGGAACCCCAGGTCCCCGGGGGTGAAATAAAATTTCTCGGAATAGCCGGGATCGTCCGGGATGTGCATCTTGCGGTAGATGCCGGCCAGAGTGCCATCGTTCTCGATGACCGCCGCGGTATTGTGATAGATGCCCGCTGCGCGCCGCTCGAACAAAGAAGCGACGATGACCACGCCCAGCTCCTTAGCCACTGCGCCCAGCTCTTTTGTGGATGGGCCGGGGATGGACTCAGCCAGATCAAATATCCCGGTGTCTTCCGCCTGGCAGAAATACAGGCCGGTGTGCAGCTCCTGCAACAACACCAGTTTGGCGCCGCGTTCGACGGCTTCCCGGATGCCTTTGATACTCGCCGCAAGATTACGGCCGCGATCAGCACTACAGCTTTGCTGCACCAGACCCACCGCAAGAGCTTTCTGTTTTTTCATGTTAAGTTAATTTCCGGAATCACACCTGCCGGGAGCTGCATGGTGACGCAATGCAGACTGCCATACTGGTAAATCAGCGGCCGGCACATGATTGGCAGGATATCGCGTCCGGGGAACACCGGCTTGAGGGCCGCCACAGCCGCCGCATCGGCCGCATCATTATAGGTCGGCACCAGCACCGCACCGTTTATGATGAGGAAATTGGCATAGGTTGCGGGCAGCCGCCGGCCGGTGTGATCGTACACCGCAGCCGGCCAGGGCAGGGGCACCAGCGTGTAGGCTTGGTTGTCCTGGCGACGCAAGCCGCGCAGTTCATTTTCCATGGCCTTGAGCTCTGCAAAATGGGGGTCGTTTTTATCATCACAAGTCTGGTAGGCAATGGTGTGTGGATCGCAGAGCCGCGCCAGGGTATCGATGTGGCCGTCAGTGTCGTCGCCGTCAATGGCGCCGTGTTTGAGCCACAGGATGCGATCCACCCCGAACAGACGCCGCAGTTCCGACTCAATCTGTTTCCGTTGCAGGTGAGGATTGCGATTCGGGTTGAGCAGGCAGCTTTCCGTGGTCAGCAATGTACCGGTGCCGTCCACCTCGATGCTGCCGCCTTCCAATACCAGCTGGAAACTTTCCAGGGGGACGGCGCCGAAGGCCCCCAGGCCGTGCAGTTTGCGGGTAATTTCGTCATCAAAACCATGGGGATATTTATTGCCCCAACCGTTGAAGATGAAATCCAGCAGCGTGGGCCTGCCGTCTTCCAACACCGTGATGGGGCCATGATCCCGGGCCCAGGCATCGTTGGAGGGCAGCGCGAACAGGCGCAGCCGCTCGACGCGTCCACCGGCATTTTTCACCAGGCGGCGGATTTTGTCGGCATGCAACGCATCCATGCAGGCAATGACCACGTGTTCCCGCAGACTGATCTCTTTCGCAAGCTGGGTATGGCAACGTTCCACGGAGGCGTAATCCGGGCTCCAGTCCCCGTCGCTGCGTGGCCAAGTGAGCATGACGCCGCTTTGGGGCGCCCATTCGGGAGGCAAGTGGTATCGGATACTCATAAGATGGCGTCAGATACAAAGCGCCCGGCTTCTGCCGGGCGCTTTCGTGGATCCTTGGTAACAGGCGGTCAGTTGCCGCTATGGCCGCTGTCCGCGAAGGGATGTTTTTTCAGCACCGTATGCACGACGTAATTGTATTCGAAATACACCACATAGCCCGGGTAGATCCAGCGGGTGATGGGTGGATGCAGTTTGGTGCCGGGGTCCGGTACTGCCGGAAGCTTCTCCTGAGGTGCGCCGAAAATATGTTCTACATTCGCCATGCTCATGCCACGGGTGGGCAGGGAGGGGCCGGAATTTGCTGCCTGTGCCGGTATGGCGGCGCTGGCGGTAGCCGGGGCTGTAGACGCTGCCGGTACTGACGTGACCGTGGCGGCCGCTGGCGCCGTAACTGTGGCTGGTTGTGCAGCTGCCAGTTGAGCCGCGGTGGCGGCAGCCAAGGCATGGGTGGCGGTGGCGGCGGCCGGGGCTGACTGAGCCGAGGCGGCCGGGTTATCAGCCATGGTTGCAGCCGCGCAAACCCACAGGCCGGCGGTCAGGATGGCAAGTCGAAGATAACGCCCCATATCGGGTCTCCCCCGGTCCAAGTAGTCGTCTTAATATAGCACCGGAATATGGGGCTAAAAAGTCTTTTAAGGCACTAGCTTACATGATTTCCTTGAGAACCCGGCTCATCAGGCCCTCCCATGCGATTTGAGTCATCGTTAGCGGAGGTCCGGCTGTTGCGTCGCTATAAGCGTTTCCTGGCGGATATGGAATTTCCAGACGGTCAGCGCCTCACGGTCCATTGCCCTAATACCGGCGCCATGCTGGGCTGCGACCGGCCCGGTAGCCGCGCGTGGCTGAGTCTGGCGGCAAACCCGGCCCGCAAGTACCGCTGGACCTGGGAGTTGGTGGAGACCGAGGCCGGTGTGCTGGTGGGCCTCCATACCGGCCGCAGCAACGGCCTGGTACGTGAGGCCATTGGCGCGGGCCTGATTCCGGGACTCAAGGGCTATACCGACCTCCGGACCGAGGTAGCCGTTGCCCCGGGCTCCCGGGTGGATTTTCTGTTATCCGGCCACGCCGCGCACGCCGACTGTTACCTGGAAGTGAAAAACGTCACGGCCGCCGTGAGCGGCGGAATAGCGCTGTTCCCGGATACCATCAGTGAGCGTGCCAGCCGTCACTTGCGGGAGTTGATGCTCAAGGTGCAACACGGCCAGCGCGCCATGTTGTGTTTTTGTGTGCAGCGAGATGATGTGCGGGAAGTCCGTCCCGCCGATGCCATCGATCGGGTGTATGGACAGACCCTGCGGCAAGCCCTGCAACGTGGTGTGGAAGTCTGTGCGTGTGTGGCGCGCATCACGCCCGAGGAACTGGTGCTGTACCGAATGGTGCCCGTGAATATCGAATAAGCCATCCTTTTGTGTTTTAATGCACGCCCATGTTTCGACCGTTGCCGCTGTTTGTGGGCTTGCGCTATTTTCGCGCCAAGCGCCGCAACCAATTTATCTCTTTCATTTCGTCCATGTCCATGATAGCGATTGCTATCGGCGTGATGGCGCTCATCACGGTGTTATCCGTGATGAATGGTTTTCAGAATGAGTTGCGCACACGCATCCTGGGTATGGTATCCGACGTTACCATATCCAGCTTCGCGGGCAAGCTCACTGATTGGCGAGCGGTGATGCAAAAAGTACAGGGTATGCCGCATGTGACCGGCGCGGCGCCTTACATAGAAGACCAGGCCATGCTCGCCAATGGCGCCAACATGAGCGGCACCGTGGTGCGCGGCATCCTTCCCGGTGACGATACCAGGGTCTCGGATGTGGGTAAAAAGCTCATCAGCGGCAGCCTCAATGATCTCAAGCCGGGCAGTTACAACATCATCCTCGGCAAAGACTTGGCCTATTCCCTGGGCGTGGGGCCTGGCGACAAGGTCATCATGCTGATTTCCCAGGGCAACGTGACACCCGCGGGCATCATCCCACGCCTGCGGCGCTTTACGGTGGCAGGAATCTTTTACGCCGGTGTTTATCAATACGACAGCGCTTTGGCGCTGATCAGCCTCAAGGACGCCCAGACGCTTTACGCCATGGGCAGCGCGGTCACCGGTGTGCGCCTCAAGTTGGACGACAACCTACTGGCGCCGGAGATTGCGCGCCGGCTGGTGACGATGTTCAACGGCAATTATTACATCAGTGATTGGACGCAACAGAATGCGAATCTGTGGACCGCCATCGCCATAGAAAAAACCGTGATGTTCGTGATCCTTTCGCTGATCGATCTGGTGGCGGCCATCAGCATCATCATCGTCCTGGTCATGGCGGTCACGGATAAGCAGTCGGATATCGCCATTCTGCGCACCCTGGGCATGACACCCAAGAGCATCATGGGTGTATTCATTGTGCAGGGAACACTGATCGGTTTTCTGGGGACCTTGCTGGGCCTGATTCTAGGTATTCTGTTGGCGCATAACGTCAATAATCTTCTCGAATTCGCCCGGCATGCCTTTCATGTCCAGATATTTCCCGCCAGTGTTTATTACATCAGTAACCTGCCTTCGGATATTTATGTCAGTGATGTGCTCAAGGTCACCCTCTCGACGTTTGTGTTGACGATCCTGGCCACCCTCTATCCTGCCTGGCGTGCAGCCCACACCCAGCCGGCAGAGGCGCTGCGATATGAATAGCAGCACCGATATCAGGGCAGCCGGCGATGCCAATGCCGCGGTCATTTATTGTCAGGGCCTGGTCAAGCATTTCACCGAGACCGGTAATGTGGTGGAAGTGCTGAACGGCGTGGATTTATCCGTGACGGCGGGTGAACGCGTCGCCATCGTGGGGGCCTCGGGCTCCGGCAAGAGTACGCTGCTGCACCTGCTGGGAGGGTTGGATCTGCCGACGCGCGGCGAAGTGCGGGTGGCAGGCGAATCCATTAACCGTCTGAATGATGCCGCCCGCGGTTTATTACGCAATCGTGCC
>DAHVFI010000010.1 GCA_027317045.1 Gammaproteobacteria bacterium | reverse complement strand
GGCCGACGGCGAGCGTATTGTGCTGCATCCGGATGCGCAGATCGACAACGGCACGCTGATCGTGAATGCGGCTGGAAGCATGCAGTGAATCCCCTGGCCGGCCGAGATCAGAAGCTGAATGCCGTTGGCCGGCTGACGCGTCTGTTCTTGACTTCGAAAGTGACCGCGCTGCTGATGGTGGCCGCGGCCATCTTCGGCCTGATGGCCGTGCTGTTCACCGCGCGCATGTATAACCCCGAGATTGCGGTGCCAGCCGCCAACGTGATGGTCTCGTTCCCGGGTGCGTCCGCCGGCGAAGTGCAGAACCAGGTGGTGAAGCCGTTGGAAGCGTTGCTCGCGGCATTGCCGGGTGTGGATCACACCTATGGTTATGCGGTGGACGACACCGGCATTGTTACCGTGCAGTTCAAGGTGGGCGAGGACGAGCAGAAGAGCCTCGTCAAACTCTACAATCAAATCGCGCGCAACATGGACCGGATGCCCCCCGGAGTAAGCAATCCGCTGGTGAAATCCATCGGCATCAATGATGCCCCGGTGGTCACCATTACCCTGAGCTCCAGCCGTCTCACGCCGCTTGAATTGCGTGATGTGGCGGCACGCCTGCTGGAACCGCTGCGAGCGCTGCCGAATGTGGGCGACACCCAGATCGTGGGCGGCACCCCGCGTACCGTTACCGCGTATATCGATCCGGGGAAACTCGCATCCACCGGCTTGGCGCTGGACACCGTCGAGTCGCAACTGGCGGCCGCGAACGTGGCGTTGTCCGGCAGCGCGCTGGTGAACGGTGATCGCGAGGCGGCGGTGCGCGTGTCCGGCGTGCTGGGCGATGCCCAGGACGTGGGCAACGTCATCATTGGTACGCCGGGCGGCAAACCGGTGTTCCTGAAAGACGTGGCGCGCATCGTGGACGGGCCCAAAGAACCCGAACAGTATTCTTTCATCGGTTTTGGACCCGGTAGCGCGGTCACTCCGGGACCGATGACGCTCGAACCGGCGGTGACGCTCAGCATCGACAAGCGTGCCGGTGCCAATTCCGTCACGCTGGCGGATGCGGTCTTGACAAAACTTGCCGAACTCAAACTGCGTGCCATACCGGAAGGCGTGCATGTCACGATGACGCGCAATGACGGCGCCAAGGCGAACGACGCGGTCAACACGCTCATCGAACATCTCGGCATCGCGGTGATCTCCGTCGCCGTGATCCTGCTGGTTTTCCTCGGTTGGCGCGAAGCTTCCATCGTCACGTTCACGGTGCCGCTGGTGTTGGGTGTGGTGCTGGGCGTGGGTTGGCTTATCGGCCAGACCATCAACCGCATTACGCTGTTCGCATTGATCCTGTCACTGGGACTCCTGGTGGACGACGCCATCGTGGTGATCGAGAACATCCATCGTCACCTTCATCAGCGCGGTAAGCTGCGCTTCCGTGACCGGCTGATACTCGCGACCAACGAAATCGGACGGCCCACCAACATCGCGACGCTGGCGGTGATCCTGGCGTTCATCCCCATGGCGTTCGTGAGCGGGATGATGGGGCCGTTCATGCGGCCGATTCCGATCAATGCACCGGTGGCCATGCTGGTGTCGCTGGCCACGGCTTACATCGTGGTACCGTGGGTGGCGTGGCGCTGGCTGCGCGGTAAAGCGGCGAAGGTGATGCGCGACGTGCGCGCGCTGACGCTTGAGGAACGCGGTCACCAGCGGCGCGACCGATTGCGGCATATTTATCTCACTGTGATGCAACCGCTGATGGATTCTTCACGCCGCCGCCGCCTGTTTGTGGCGGGCGTTGTCGTGTTGCTGCTGCTCGCGATGTTGATGCCCCTCTGGCAGTTTATCCGGCCCCGCGGCACCGACGGGCCGGTGAGCGCGGGTGGTGTGACCCTGAAAATGCTGCCGGACGACAATACCAGTACCTTCCTGGTGGAAGTGGATACCGCTGCCGGCACGCCCTTGGCGATGACCGATGAGGTCACGCGCCGGGTGGCGGGACTGCTGGCCCGCACCCGTTATGTGCGTGATTTCCAGGCGTTCATGGGGATTCCGGCGCCGCCCGATTTCGCGGCACTGGTGCGCGGCGATCCGATCCGCAGTGGTCACGATTTCGCACAGATTCGCGTGAATCTGGTGCCCAAGGCCGAACGCCCGGCATCGCACCGGATTGCCCAGTTACTGGAACCGGGGCTGGCCACTATCGCTGCCGCTTATCCCGGCACACGCGTGAAGTTGTATGAAACGCCGCCGGGTCCGCCGGTGCGCGCGCAGGTGCTCGCTGAACTCTATGGACCGGACTACCGGCGGTTGCGGGAGAATGCCGGCTACGTGCGCGACGCATTCCGGCACACCTATGGCATGATCAATGTCGATGACTCGGTTACCGGCGATGCCGAGGAGTACCGCCTGGTGGTGGAACCGGCGCGCGCGGCACTGGCGGGCGTCCAGGCCGGGGACGTGGCCCGCACGCTGCACGATTATCTCGCGGGTTTTGACATCGGCATGCTGCACTCAAATGATGCGCGCGAGCCGATCGCGGTGCGGGTGCGAATTCCACAGGGCGACCGTGGTTTCATCCGGCAGGTGATGGATCTGCGTGTGACCGCCGCCAACGGCCGCACGGTGCCGCTGAGCAGCGTGGTCAGCGTGCAGCAGCATGTGCTGCAGAAGCCGATCTACACGAAAGACCAGCACCAGGTTGTGTATGTGAGCGGCGAGATGCTGGAAGGCAGCCCGGTGAACGCGGTGCTGGCATTACAGGGCAAACTGAACGGCAAGGTATTGCCCGATGGCACGCGGCTGCACGCAGGCAATCTCGGATTCGTCGCCGCCACGCCGGACGACGTGTCGCGCTACCAATTGCAGTGGGACGGCGAGATGCGTCTGACCCTGGACGTATTCCGGGACCTTGGTTCGGCGTTCATCGTTGCACTGATCTTCATCTATTTGCTGCTGGCGGCCTACTACCAGTCGTTCTTCATGCCCTTGATCGTGATGGGCGCAATCCCGCTCACCCTGATCGGCGTATTCCCAGGCCACTGGCTGCTGGGGCAGCCGTTCACCGCCACCTCCATGATCGGCGTGATCGCACTAGCCGGCATCGTGGTGCGCAACTCGCTGCTGCTGATCGATTTCATCCTCGATTATCAGCGCCACGGCCGGCCATTGGCCGAAGCGGTCATCGAAGCCGGTGCGGTTCGTTTCCGTCCCATTCTGCTGACTGCGCTTGCAATTATCTCGGCGTCCGTGGTGATGGTGAGTGATCCGGTGTTCGGCGGACTCGCCATCTCGCTGATCTTCGGCACCTTCGCACCCACGATTCTGACGTTGTTTGTAATTCCGTTGGTTTATTACTGGTGGGCGCGCCGGCTTGCGTCGCGCCATGCAGTGCACTGAAAGCTTTCTTCAATCTGACAAGTCAAGGAGAACTGATATGACCACTGAACGCTTCATCCGCATCTTCGCCGGCGCCGTGGTGCTGGTTTCACTGGCGCTCGGCGTGCGCCAGAGCCCGATCTTCGTGAGCGGTTATTTCCTGTGGCTCACGGTTTTTGTGGGGGCCAATCTTTTCCAGAGCGGCTTCACCCGTTTCTGTCCGTTGGAGATCATGCTGAAGAAGGCCGGCATGAAATCCGGCTGCGCGCTCAACTGATCGGATCCCCACACGGGAACGGTTTCCGCGATGGGCGTTGACGGGAGTCCAACTGCGGCTGCGGGGCACACCCCACGATAACCAAGCGCCCCGGCCCTCAGGCCCGTTCCGCAGGCCGCGGATCTTCCGTGCGGCACGTCCTTGTGCCATGAATACGCTGAATAAATCGGAGTTTTCCTGTCCCGGGCACCAACCCTCAAAAAGTACTACCTTATAATATTGACTTACATTATAATGATTAGCATACTTTTTTAGTACAGGATATAGGAGCGAATGTGGATACCTATATGACCATCAAGGGCCAGATCGTGATCCCTTCGCGAATCCGGCGGAAACTCGGCATGAAACAGGGAACCCGCATCCAGGTGGAGCTGGATGAGCCGGGCCAGCGGGTCATCCTGGTGCCCATCACGCGCGAGTACATCCAGGGCCTGCGCGGGAAATACAGGGGCAAAGGCCTGCTGAAAGCGCTGGCCGCGGAAAAGAAACGAGAAAGGGATATCTGATGGCGCGCAAACCCAAGGCGATCGTACTCGATTCCTGGGCCGTGCTCGCCTATCTGGAGGACGAAAAGTCAGGGCAGGCCGTGGCTGAGTTTCTTTCCGAGGCTGGTGAACAGGGCACGCCGGTTCTGATGTCGGTGGTCAATGCGGGCGAGGTCTGGTACATCCTGGCCCGCGAAGTGTCGGAAACGGAAGCCGATAAAGCCATCCATGAACTCAGACAGCTTGGGATTGAATTCATGGCGGTTGAGTGGGAGCTGGCGCGGGTGGCCGGCAGCTTCAAGGCCAGATATCGCATGTCCTTCGCCGATTGCTTTGCCGCGGCGCTGGTCAAGGCGCACAAGGCGGAACTGATCACCGGCGACAAGGAATTCAAACAAGTGGAATCCGAGATCCAGGTTCGCTGGGTATAGCGGTAGATTGAATCTGAATCGTCACAGTTGTGCTTTCAAAAACACAAAATCCCGGTGAAAATCCAGGTATTTCTTCTGACCACTGCTGAATTTTCCAACATTCATGGCACGATCGACTGGTACCCCCATCCTCTGTAGCGAAAGCTGGTGTGCTACCGGGGAAATCATCAGCGTGCCGTCATTGTCAAAAGATATAAAGCCCCGGTCGAAAAGATGATCAATAGTTGGTGTTAGTAATAGTCCATTTTCACCATCCAGCCGCTCATCATTAGAGCTATCCCGCCACGGCTTGCAGTGACTTGCTGTCAGGTGCTCGGCTCTTTCGACCTTTGTTATGCGGCAGGCATGCTCAATCAGCGATACGCGCTGCCTGAACATGCCTTGGCCGCGGCGGGCCAGCACCAAGGCAGAACGTTCGGTATCCGGGATTTTTGTATCCAATTCGATTTCTTGCCTGATGTGATCCTCCCAGCTCTCCACATCACTGGGGCTTTTTGGAACATACCCCGGAGTTGAATCTTCAGCCCGTTCTTGGAATTGCCGCCCTTCAAACCCGATGAGATTCATGAGTTCCTCGGCTAAAAGCGATTCAACCCATGTCAAGTAAACAGCTTGGTTGCCACGCCCGGATTCCTGAAGCGGCGAATAGTGCCGCGGAAGATAAGGACGCAGTCGGTCAATATGGTCCGCTGGCTTGATTTGATTTTTGAGGATGCTGAAATCCACATCAACACGCCAGCCAATCTGATTCCAATTTGGTCCGGCCACCCCGAATTCTGGTGGCTTGGGAGTTTCCCGTGCATAGCTTGTTGCAATTCCGAGCGCCCGTATGAACGTGCCTTCAAATGAAAAAACCAGGTCACCAGGAGCGACTTCTCGCATTGATTCATAGAATGGATTGATTGAGCCATCCGATTTACGTTTGGGCGACCACAGATAGCCACCGCGAACCTCGTGGCTGAACGTCTGATTCTGATTGACCCACCAGAATTGCATGTCGAATGCGGCACCTCTTGGTATCGGCCGCTAATTCTAGCCTTTCTACTAGCGCCAGAGGATTCTTGATAAGGCAACGCCGCCTGGCGGCGTTGCCTGTTGTGTACACCTCGCGGTCGGGACGGCTTCCGGCATCCATGCCTTTCGCCGCACTTGTACATCCCTGTACATCGGACGGCCGCTCCCACGGGTGGGAGCGGCTATCCCATCATGATTATTTATTTCACCAACAACGGAATTATCAGCAGCGCCACGATG
>DAHVFI010000116.1 GCA_027317045.1 Gammaproteobacteria bacterium | reverse complement strand
CAGATAAATAATCTCGTCGGTTACTTTGCCGTTCACTACCTTGCGGTAGGGAGTCTCCAAAAAGCCATAGTCGTTGGTACGCGCGTACACCGACAGCGAATTGATGAGGCCGATGTTCGGGCCTTCCGGCGTTTCGATGGGGCACACACGGCCGTAATGAGTCGGGTGCACGTCGCGCACCTCGAAACCGGCGCGCTCACGGGTCAACCCGCCGGGACCAAGCGCCGAGACACGGCGCTTGTGAGTGACTTCCGAAAGCGGATTGTTCTGGTCCATGAACTGTGACAGCTGCGAGGAGCCGAAGAATTCACGAATGGCGGCCGACACGGGCTTGGCATTGATGAGTTCCTGGGGCATGAGTCCTTCGGATTCCGCCAGCGCCAAGCGCTCCTTCACGGCGCGTTCCACGCGCACCAGGCCGATGCGGAACACATTCTCCGCCATTTCGCCCACGGAGCGCACGCGGCGATTGCCGAGATGGTCAATATCATCCACTGTGCCATTGCCGTTGCGGATGTTGAGCAGCACTCTGAGGGCATCAACAATATCCGAGCTCTTGGCCAGTTCCTTGAACAGCTTCTTGCAGGCCACATCCTGGCGCTGGCTGAAATACATGCCGTCATAGAGCACGCCCGGGCCGGTGATGGCTTCGCGGCCCACGCGGCGATTGAATTTCATGCGCCCCACAACCGACAGATCGTAGCGTTCCAGCGTAAAGAACAGATTATGGAATAAGGTCTCGGCCGCATCCTTGGTGGGCGGCTCGCCGGGTCGCATCATGCGGTAGATTTCCACCAGCGCCTCGAACGGCGTTCTGCTGGGATCCACGCGCAGGGTGCTGGAAATATAAGGGCCTTTGTCCAGATCGTTGGTGAACAGAGTTCGGATTTCCTTGACGCTGGCCTTGATGAATTGCCCCACCTTTTCGGTGGTGAGCTCTTCGTTGGCCTTGCCCAGAAGTTCGCCCGTGGGAATCTGCACTACGTCGTGAGCCAGGATTTTACCGGCCAGGTATTCTGCCGGCACCGTCAAGGATTGCACTTCGGCCTTTTCCAATTCGCGAATGTGGCGCGCGGTCACGCGCCGGCCTTCCTCCACCAGCACTTTGTTCTTGATCTTGATGTCGAAGGCGGCGGTCTCGCCGCGTAAACGTTCCGGCACCAGATCCAGGGTGATGCCGTCTTTGCTGAGATGGAAAGTATTGCTCTCAAAGAACAGTTCGAGTATCTGCGTGTCGTTGTAGCCGAGGGCACGCAGCAGAATGGTCGCCGGCAGTTTGCGGCGCCGGTCTATGCGCACGAACACGCAGTCCTTGGGGTCGAATTCGAAATCCAGCCACGAACCGCGGTAGGGAATCACGCGCGCGGAAAACAGCAGTTTTCCCGACGAATGGGTTTTACCCTTGTCGTGGTCGAAGAACACGCCGGGCGACCGGTGCAATTGGGATACGATGACGCGCTCGGTGCCGTTGATAATGAAAGTGCCGTTGCCGGTCATGAGCGGCAGTTCGCCCATGTACACTTCCTGCTCCTTCACTTCCTTGGGACGGCGGTTTTCCAGCGGTGCTTCCTTGTCGTACAGCGCGAGGCGCACCAATACCCGTAGCGGCGCCGCGTAGGTAAGGCCGCGCATAATGCACTCTTTCTCGTCGAACGGCGGCTCGCCAAGTTTGTACTCCACGTACTCCAGTGCCGCATTACCCGAATAACTGGTGATGGGGAATACGGATTTGAAGGCGGCGTGCAGACCTTCCTCAAGGCGTTCCCGAGGCGGCTTGTCCACTTGCAGAAACTGGCGATAGGATTCAAGCTGGATGGCCAGAAGATAAGGCACGTCGAGCACGCTCGCACGCTTGCCAAAATCCTTGCGGATACGTTTCTTTTCGGTGAATGAATAAGCCATCACTATTACCTCGACGCGCGCCGTGGCGCGGTGGTTTTGAATCCAGCAACCGCCTTGGGCCAAGACGGCGTGGTGACGCACCAGCGCCACCCAAATAAACAAAAACGGGAAAAGGCCGGTGGCTTCCGCCACCAGCCGTTTCCATCAGCGGGATCATTCGCCCGCATTATGCTGCGACACTTCCAGAGGCTTACTTGACCTCGACGGTGGCACCAGCCGCTTCCAAGTCCTTCTTGAACTTGGCAGCGTCATCCTTGGACACGCCTTCCTTGATGTTCTGGGGAGCACCCTCCACCATATCCTTGGCTTCCTTCAAACCCAAACCGGTGATGGTGCGCACCACCTTGATGACCTCGACCTTCTTCTCACCCACGGCCTTGAGCGCCACGGTGAACTCGGTCTTCTCCTCGGCGGGAGCGGCAGCCGCGCCAGCGGCTGGAGCCGCGGCCACGGCGGCGGCCGCGGACACGCCGAATTTCTTTTCCATCGCGGAGATTAGATCCACAACTTCCATCACGGTCATTTTGGAAATGGTCTCCAGAATGTCTTCTTTAGCAACAGCCATTGTCGTAACTCCTAAAAATGTATTTACGAATCGGTTAATTAAGCAGCTTGCTTCTGGTCACGCACAGCGGCCACTGTGCGCACCAATTTGGCGTGAGGTTCGGCCAGGGTACGCACGAACTTGGTAATCGGCGCCTGCATGACACCCATGAGCATGGCGAGCGCCTGCTCACGGGTCGGCATCTTGGCGAGCCGTTCCAGATCCGCCGTCGGCAACAGCTTGCCGCTCAGGGCAAGCGCTTTGACGACCAGCAGTTCGTTGTCCTTGACAAAATCCCTCACTACCCGCGCAGCCGCACCTGGATCCTCCCTCGAGAACGCCAGGATCAGCGGTCCCTTGAGAGCATCCTTCAGACACTCGAATTCGGTGCCTGCGATGGCTTTTTTCGCCAGGGTGTTTTTGACGACCTTGAGCCAGACACCATCTTTGCGCGCTTTCACCCGCAAGTTGGTGATCTGCTCCACGGTCAGTCCGCGGTATTCGGCGGCGATGGCGGAATACGCCTTCGCTGCCACCGCGTTCACCTCGGCGACCAGAGCTTGCTTGTCTTCCAGTCTCATCGGCACGGTGTATGTCTCCTGATAGGGTACCGTTATACAAGACGCGCGATCCCTAGCGCGTCCACCCCGCCCACTCGCGTGAGCTTTACGGTGACCAAATCAGGCAATCCCGATTCGGAGTCCACCGTCTGCGTGAGCCGGCATTGCCGCCATTAAGTCGCCTGTCATCCGGACGGGCTTCACTCACGGTCTTTGACGTTGCCGGGCTTGAAGCACCGGCGGCATCAATTTTTAGGGGAGCGGCCGTCCCGGCCGCGACTTGCGACGGCTAGCGTCGCTCCCATATTTCACAACTTCCGCCTACAACACCAAGCTGTTCTGATCGATGACGATACCCGGTCCCATGGTGGAGGACACGGTCACTTTCTTCAGATATATACCCTTGGCGGTTGCCGGTTTGACCTTATTCAGGTCCGCGAGCAGGGCATGCAGGTTTTCCTTGAGGGCATTCGTTTCGAAATCCGATTTGCCGATAGTGCAATGCACAATGCCGGCCTTATCGGCGCGATAACGCACCTGTCCGGACTTGGCGTTCTTCACCGCGCCCACCACGTCCGGTGTCACAGTGCCGACCTTGGGGTTCGGCATTAGCCCACGAGGGCCGAGTATCTGGCCCAACTGTCCGACGATGCGCATGGCATCGGGGCTCGCAATCACCACGTCAAAATCCAGCTGCCCGGCCTTGACCTTCTCGGCCAAGTCCTCGAAACCGACGATGTCGGCGCCAGCTTTCTTGGCGGCCTCGGCGTTGTTGCCCTGGGCGAAAACGGCCACGCGCACGCTCTTGCCGGTGCCATGGGGTAGTACCGTGGAACCCCGGACGACCTGGTCGGACTTCTTGGCATCAATGCCGAGATTCACGGCCACATCCACGGATTCGCGGAATTTCAGCTTGGAAAATTCCTTGATCAGTGAGATCGCCTCATCCACTGCGTATTGCTTGCCCGGGGTGAGCTTCTCTTTGATGGCGCGCATGCGCTTGCTGATATTCGCCATTTACAGGCCCTCCACATCAACACCCATGCTACGGGCACTGCCCGCGATGGTGCGCACTGCGGCTTCCAGGTCGGCTGCCGTGATATCGGGCATCTTGATTTTGGCGATTTCTTCGAGCTGCTTGCGGGTGATCTTGCCCACTTTGTTGGTATTGGGTGTGGCGCTGCCCTTTTCAAGACCAATGGCCTTGCGGATCAACACCGATGCGGGCGGCGTCTTAGTAATGAAGGTGAAACTGCGGTCGCTATAGACCGTGATCACCACCGGAATCGGCAGACCCTGCTCCAGTTTCTGGGTCTGGGCATTGAAGGCCTTGCAGAACTCCATGATATTGACGCCCTGCTGGCCCAGGGCCGGACCCACCGGCGGGCTCGGATTTGCCTGGCCCGCAGGAATCTGGAGCTTCACGAATGCCTGTACTTTCTTTGCCATTTGTCTCTCCCGTGGGTGTTAGCGCCTGTTTATTTCAGGCTCCCCTGTTGTGTGAGCGGCCGTCCCGGCCGCGATTCCTGGATCGCGACGCTAGCGTCGCTCCTGCAATCAATCGTCAGGACTTTTCGACCTGACTGAATTCCAGCTCCACCGGCGTCGAGCGTCCGAAAATAAGTACCGCCACGCGCAGCCGGTTTTTTTCGTAATTCACTTCCTCGACCACGCCGTTGAAATCGTTGAACGGGCCATGGGTCACGCGCACCACCTCGCCCGGCTCGAACAACACCTTGGGCCGCGGCTTCTCGGAGCCTTCCTGCACCCGATGCAGGATTGAATCCGCTTCCTTATCGGTGATGGGTGCCGGTTTGTCCGGAGTGCCGCCGATGAAACCCATGACCTTGGGCACACTCTTCACCAGGTGCCAGGTCTCATCATCCAACTCCATCTGCACCAGCACGTAACCGGGGAAAAACTTGCGTTCGCTGCGACGCTTCTGGCCCTCACGCATCTCCACCACTTCCTCGGTGGGCACCAGAATCTCCCCGAACTTGTCGGCCAGCCCGCTGCGTTTCACACGCTCACCGAGCGAGCGTTTCACCGACGATTCGAAACCCGAATAGGCGTGCACCACATACCAGCGCAGTGCCATACCTCAGCCTCCCTGCCCGGTCAGGCCGTGCAGCGCCCAGAACAGGAAGATATCCAAAAGCCACATGAGCACGCCGGTGATCAGCACCACCACAATGACGGCAACCGTGGTCTGGAAAGTTTCTTCGCGCGTGGGCCATACCATTTTGCGCACTTCATTGCGCGAACTCTGAATAAAACCCCAGGTACTGTGACCGAGTCGCGTTTGCCAAGCGAGCAACAGGGCCAGCACCAAGCCGATGATCACGTATCCGGTGCGCAGCAAATCGGACTGACTGTTGAACCAATAATAGGCAAAGATGCCGGCAATGATCAGCACGATCGCGCCCAGCAGCTTGGGCGTATCCAAGCCGCTGCTCTTGGTTTCCGGTGTGTCGCTCATTTACCCACTAACCTGTTAGATGCCCTGGCTCAAATGGCAGGCCAGGAGGGAATCGAACCCCCAACCTGCGGTTTTGGAGACCGCCGCTCTGCCAATTGAGCTACTGGCCTTTATCTTTCGTTGTATGGGCCCGGTAATGCGTGCCGCGTGAAATTATTCTGTTTTTCGCGCAGCACCGGTACCCAGCACATCGCACTATTCAATAATCTTCGCGACCACGCCGGCGCCGACGGTGCGGCCGCCCTCGCGGATGGCGAAGCGCAGGCCGTCTTCCATGGCGATCGGGTTGATCAGGGACACCACCATCTTGATGTTGTCCCCGGGCATCACCATCTCCACGCCCTTGGGC
>DAHVFI010000130.1 GCA_027317045.1 Gammaproteobacteria bacterium | reverse complement strand
ACGCTCCCCCGATGCCGGCGAGTACCAGGCGGTACAGAGCTTGCGTGAAGTGCTGGGGGATTTCGCTCGACTGGATGCGGTGTTGCAACCCATCCAGGCGGAGGACGCACTCACGCGTTTCACGCGGCTGGTCTCGCAACGCGAGTTCCAGCCGGCCAGTGCGGATGTGCCGCTGCAGGTGCTCGGCATTCCGGAAACCGCCGGTCTGCAGTTCGACCACCTGTGGATCATGGGTCTGACCGACGATGTGTGGCCACCGAGTCCGCGGCCCGATCCTTTCATCCCCTGGACGATCCAGCGGCGTTACCAGCTGCCGCATGCCGGCGCCGCACGTGAACTGGAGTATGCCGTCCAGGTTACGGGCCGGCTCTTGAACTGTGCTACTGACGTGGTGGTGAGCACACCACAACGCGATGCGGATACGGAATTGCGCGCAAGTCCGCTGCTGACGGATATCGAACTGACAGTGCCGGCGCATCTGCTGCAAAGTCCGGTGCAGTACTGGCATGACCGCCTGCAGAACGAGGCTGCCGCGGCCCTCACGGAATTCACGGATGAACAGGGGCCGCCGCTGGCGGAGGCCGGTATCGTCGCGGGCGGCACCCAGGTGCTGCAGGCGCAGGCGGCCTGTCCGTTCCAGTGCTTCGCACTATATAGATTAGGCGCTCGGGAACTGCCGACGCCGTCACCCGGACTCAGCCCGATGGAGCGTGGCTCACTGTTGCACGCAGTCCTGGCGCGTCTGTGGGAGCGACTCAGGGATCACGCCACGCTCGCGGGCTTGCTGACTGGCGAGCGTGTGCAGCAGGTCGAAGACTGTGTCAGCCAGGTGGTGAACAAGTTTGCATCGCGCAATCCCGATGCCTTCACACCGAATTTCAAGCGGCTGGAACAGGAGCGCTTGTCACGCCTGATCGCTGCCTGGCTTGAAATCGAGGTGACCCGCGCGCCTTTCGTGGTGGAGGGGTGTGAGCAGTCACACCCCGTGACGCTTGGCGGGCTCAGGCTCAATACCCGTGTGGACCGCATCGACCGACTGCCGGACGGCGGGCACATGGTCATCGACTACAAAAGCGGTGAAGCCGACCCGCGCGACTGGCTGGGTGTACGGCCGGATGAACCGCAGCTGCCGATCTATGCGGTGTCGGATCCGCAACCGCCGACGGCGGTATTGTTCGCACAGCTGCGCGCCGGCGATCTGCGTTATCGCGGAGTTGCCGAACGGGGCGGGCTGGTGCCGGAGGTCGGAGACTATGGTTCTGCGCGCAAAAAACCGGATGACCCGCGAGATTGGCCTGCATTGCTGGCCCAATGGCGTGTCGCGGTGACCGCGCTGGCGGAAGAATTTGTGCAGGGGGTCGCACGCGTGGCTCCAAAGTACGACGACACCTGCCGCTACTGCCATCTGCAAGCACTGTGCCGAATCCATGAGCGCGGTGCTTTGAGCAGGGAGGGCGATGATGCGCAAGGGTGACCATCCGCCGGCGGATGCCGCGGTGCGCGCCCGCGCCCTGGATCCGCGCCAGTCGTTCATTGTGCAGGCGCCGGCCGGCTCCGGCAAGACCGAGCTCCTGACCCAGCGTTTCCTGACACTGCTCGCAGTGGTGGATGAGCCGGAAGAGATTCTGGCCATCACTTTTACCAAGAAAGCCGCCGGCGAGATGCGCATGCGCGTCGCGCGCGCGCTGGAACTGGATGATGCTCAGGCGCCGGCGGAAGCGCACAAACGGCATACCTGGGAACTGGCGCAACGCGCGCGTGCCCGCGACCGGCTGCGCGGTTGGAACATCGCACGCCATCCGGCGCGTCTGCGTATCCAGACCATTGATTCCCTGAATGCCGAGCTCACCCGGCGCATGCCGTTGCTGTCGAAGTTCGGCACACAACCGGGGATCGCCGAACGTCCTGAACCGTTGTATCTGGAAGCAGCGCGCCGCACGCTCGCCCTGCTGGAAGACGGTGAGCCACAGCAGACCCAGGCCGTGAGCGCCTTGCTGGTGCATCTGGACAACAGCTTGCCGCGGGTGATGCAGCTGATTGCCGGCATGCTGCCGCGTCGCGACCAGTGGTTGCAGCATACGCTGGTGCAGTCCGGTGGCTTGAGACGCAAGCAGCTGGAACTCGCGCTGCAGGAAGAAGTGCGCGTGGCGCTGGCGCAGTTGCTGTATGCCATACCCGCCGATTGCCGTGAACATCTGGCGGAACTGGCGAGCAAGGCCGCCGCAAGCTTGCGCCTGCAATCCGCCACATCGGAGATCATCGCGTGTGCAGACCTTAAAACCCTGCCCGGCACAAACCCGGAGGATTTGCCGGCCTGGCGCGGCATCGCCGAGCTCTTTCTCACCGATCGCAATGAGTGGCGCCGGCAGATCAATGCCAGGCAGGGCTTCCCGCCGGAGAGCCGTAATGACAAGACGCGCGTACAGGAACTGCTGAGACGTTTCACTGAACTGGAGCCCCTGCGTGACTCGCTCGAACGTGCGCGCACATTGCCACAACCGCGTTATCCGGAGAACCAATGGCAGGTGCTGGATGCGCTGTTGAGTCTACTGCCGCTGGCTGTAGCTCAGTTGCAACTGGTGTTCATGGAACACGGCGAAGTGGATTACGCCGAGGTATCCCTGCGTGCCTTGCAGGCACTGGGCACCGAGGATGATCCCACGGACCTGACCCTGAGCCTGGATCACCGCCTGCAGCATATCCTGGTGGATGAATTCCAGGACACCTCGGTGAACCAGACTGATCTGTTGGCGCGGCTCAGCGCCGGCTGGCAGGCCGATGATGGCCGCAGCCTGTTTCTGGTGGGCGACCCCATGCAATCCATCTACCGCTTCCGGGAAGCGGAAGTGGGTCTGTTTCTGCGGGCAAGGCAGGCGGGCCTGGGTCAGATAGCGCTCACGCCCCTGACCCTGAGCGCGAATTTCCGTTCCCAGGCGGGATTGGTGCGCTGGTTCAATGACACCTTTGAGCAACTATTCCCGCATCAGGATGACATCGCCAGCGGCGCCGTGTCCTATGCCGGGGCAAGCGCACAATACATGGCGATGGAGGGTGCGGCGGTCAGCCTGCACACGTTGCTGCAGGGCGATTCCGCCAGCGAAGCGGCGCAGGTGACGGCCGTGATCACGGCGGCACGCGCAGAACGTCCGGATATGCACATCGCGGTGCTGTCCCGCCGCAAGGCCCATCTGGCATTCATCATGCGTCGCCTGCGAGCGCTGCATATCCCCTTCCGCGCGGTCGAACTGGAAAAACTGGGCGACCGGCCGGTGGTACAGGATCTGCTGGCCCTGACCCGGGCGCTGCGGCATCCGGCGGACCGGACTGCGTGGCTCGCGAGTTTGCGTGCGCCTTGGTGCGGGCTCAGCCTGTCGGCGCTGCACGCGCTGGCGGGCCGCGATGATGCCATGACGATTCCGGAACGCTTGCGTGATGAAGGTCTCATGGCCAGTCTCCAGCCACAGGTGGACGGGACGCGTTTCGAATCGGTACGTGGGATTTTGCTGGAGGCGCTTGCCGACCGCCGGCGCGGCAGCCTGCGGGAACAGGTGGAACGGGTGTGGTTGCAACTGGGAGCGCCGGCCACCCTGAAATGGGCCGAAGATCTGGCGGACGCCGAGGCCTACCTGGAGTTGCTGGAAACATTGGATGACGGCGGCGAACTGCAGGATGAGGCGGAATTGGAAGCTGCCCTCACAAATCTGTTCGCGTGCTCCGACCCACGCGCGGATGAGTCACTGCAGCTCATGACCATCCATAAGGCCAAGGGATTGGAGTTCGACGTGGTAATCGTGCCCGGTCTGGGTGCCGGTCCGGGGAGGCGCGACAAGCCGCTGCTCACCTGGCTGGAACGTCCGCGGCCCACGGGCCGCAACGACCTGCTGCTGGCACCGCTGGAACCCAAGGGCGGCGAGCAAGACCCCATTTACCAGTTCATCCTCTCGCTCAAGCGCGGGCAGGAGCATCTGGAGATGACGCGCCTGCTGTATGTGGCGGCTACCCGGGCGCGGGAAAAACTGCATCTGTTCGGTCACACCACGGTGCGGG
>DAHVFI010000114.1 GCA_027317045.1 Gammaproteobacteria bacterium | reverse complement strand
CTCTAAAGCGGACGTGGCAACGGCAATGTTAGCGGGCCTTCCGGGCGGATTCCCTCACTCCAGGCAAGTATTCCTTTTATAGCTGCGCCCTGTTGTTGCAGTATCTGTGAGTATTCATCTTTTCGCACAGCAAAATCATAGTCTTGGGCATCATTCTTAGAGTTCTTTTTAAAAATCGGTCCTGCGATGATGGTTTCCAGCGTAGCACCGTCTACTTTGATACCAAACAGTTCACAAACCCTCAAAAGAATACCCATAGGATCAGCTAGAAACACGTCACAATTCAATGTCCTGATGTTGGCCTCCGGACGATCATTGATCACTTTTAAATAGACATCCATCTGCAGATACCAAACAAAAGCTGCGATTTGCAAATCAGTAAGTTGCGCCAGTGATTCCAGCAGTAATGCGCTGGTACGCTCTGAATCTTTCCGAATGACGTTAAAAAGCTTGCGCACAAAGGCACGGCCTTCCTCGCCTTTCTTTATGATGGAAACCAAAAATTGCTCAAGGCTCGAATACAGCAATAAAACACCCCGCGTTCGCGAATGCCGTGCCATTTCTGCGGCCAGATTATTGGCGGCGTTCGTTGGTTTTATGACCGTGGTTTCACCGTCAGCCGCTGATTTTGCGAGCAGAAATAATACCGTGTCCAGCAAGTTCCGTTGCGGTGCGGCCTCAGGAGCATTCTGGCTCCGGAGACGCTTGTAGTTAGCCAGCTGCATCAACACCTGCGGCTCACGCAGCGCATAACAAATACCTTCGATATCCAAACACCGGGATATGAGCGTCGAACAGCAGAATGCGGTGTGGAAAATATAATTGATCGGCTTAGACGCAGGCCTGATCGGCCTATCGGCCACCAGTTTCCCGATAATATCCAGTGATACGCGTGTAGATTCCCATGACCCCGGCTGGATGCGCTGATCCATAAAAGCCAAACGCCGGAATGCTGCTTTATCCAGTTTCAGGAATTCACATTCCCCAGCGGCCAGATCCAGCGTATGCAGGAAATATTCTGGTTGGGTCAGCAATTCATCTGGACTTGGCATACCGAACCTGTGGTCTGAGAAATGTTTTACTTCAAGAGACAATGTAGCATAGCGGTTTTTCATTGAGTTAAAATGGCAGCCTGCGAAGCCAACCAACCGAATACACAGTCACCGAGCCCATGCCTACATCGAGCATCCCGAAAGACCCTGCCTGGCAGGTCAAAGCACTGAGCGCCAGCGCCGCCGAGCTCGTTCGACGGGGCCAAGCTGGGGAGGCCGCCCGAGTCTATGAACAAATACTGGAGGCCGCCCCCTACCATGAACAGGCTCTGGATTTCCTTGCCACCCGCGCCTATGAACGCGGGGATATGAATCTCAGCCTCGAGCTGCTGGAGCGCGCCCTTCGCGCCAAGCCCGAAAGAGCTGTGACCTATCAGAATCTCGGTATCGTGTACAAGGCGCGCGGCGAGTATGACTTGGCACTGGAGGCCATGGATCGCGCCCTGGCGCTGCAACCAGCCTACCCCATGGCCCTGCTGCACAAGGGCACCATCCTGGAATTGCTCGGACGGCAACAGCAGGCGATCCGTGCCTACCTGCTGGCTTGGACCCAGGCACCGCGATTCCAGCAGCTGCGGCTTTCGCAGCAGGCGCCTGCACCAGTGCGTGAACTGCTCTCGCACTCGGCTGATAGGATCAACCAAGCCCGATTAGAGCTGCTGGATAAGGCCTTCGCTGCGCTCCGTTCACAGCAGGATGCCGCGGCGCTACAGCGGGCTGAAGAATTCGCCGCACTCTACCTCGGCAGAATCACACCCCAATACACGCATGCCATGCAGCGGCCCGCATTCCTGTATTTCCCGGGTCTGCAACCGCAGGCATTCTTTGAGCGCGCGGACTTCGACTGGGTCAAGGAACTGGAATCCGCAAGCACCGGCATACGCGCGGAATTACTCGCGGTGCTGCAGCGCCCGGATGAACTCCAACCTTACGTACAGGTGACGGCACAGGATCCGGCCCAGTGGAGGGAATTGAATTATTCCTCTCAATGGAGCTCGTTTCACCTCTACAAAGGCGGCGAACGCAATGCCTCACATTGCAGTCAATGCCCGGTCACAGCTTCGGTCATCGAAAAACTGCCGCTGGTGCGCACTCCAGGGCATTCACCGGAGGTTTTCTTCTCCATTCTCAAACCCGGAACCCATATCCCTCCCCATCACGGTCTGGCAAATTACAAAATCGCCGTGCATCTGCCACTGATGGTGCCGGCGGATTGCGCTATCCGTGTCGGCAACGAAACTCGCGCCTGGAGCGAGGGCGAATGCTTGGTATTTGACGACAGTTTTCAGCATGAAGCCTGGAACAAGAGCGGCGAACTGCGGGCGGTACTGATTCTGGAAGTCTGGAACCCACAGCTGTCCGCTGCCGAACAGCAGGCAGTGACGGCGGTATTGGGTGTGATCCAGGATTTTGAACGCACATATGGGGCCACCCCCGCAGCCACCACAACCTGAGCGCATCGCAGGATTTATTACTGCAAATCGAGCTTGAAGGCCAGGGTGTAACGGGGTGCGTAGCAAATGCGGTTGGGCGGCCGTCCCACGTGGGTCAAACTGCCGTCAAACACCACCAGGCGGCCGGGCCGGGGGCTGACGGCCACCTGCGCATCCATGCTGGAATCAAAGAACAGCGTTTCGCCGCCCCATTCCACATTCCATTCCGGAGCGATAAACCACAAGGCGGTCAATCCCCGGGTGCCGGGCTGGGCATCCGTGTGAGTGAACAGCATATCTCCGTAGGCGGCATGGTTGCAGTAGCAGCGGTAAATTTTGTACGTGTCTTGACCGGCAAACTCCTTGGCGGCGGTGAGCGTCGGCTGGTAAACCGGCAGCCGTGTGGCGGTCTCCAGAGGGATATTCAGCACCCAATGGCGAAAACTGGCGGTTTCGGGGCGGGCGAACTCGTTGCGGGTGAATGCCCCGCTTTCGAATGCCGCTGTCAGACCATGGATATCATTGACCGCCAGCAAGCCGTCATAGACCCGTACTTCGCGCCCCTCGATGGAATGCCGCCGGGTCGCCTGCATGTTCACTGCCCTCCGCGTGCTTGTGCGCACCAGTTTAAGTCAATTATAGATGTCCGGAAGTACTTTAAATAATACCAATTCGATGTATGCCATTTACGCACAGATTCACACAGGCGGCAGCCTGACCGTCTGCAGGACAAGCCCAAATAGCATGCCGAAAAAATGCGGCTGACAGGACCCGGCCGCGTACTTGAATCCTGCGCGCCTCCAAGGCCATGAACCCAGGTATCTCCATTCCGTGTTACTGCATGGATACTTGGAAAACTCCGGAAGTTCACGTAACATCCTGAATATGCAGGAATAATGACTCAACTCAATTTAAAAACCAATGCAATTACCGACCCCGTTCGTGAAATTACCGCTGGCATTCGATGCCGGGCGGTTGGCTGCTGAAGCGCTTCAATTTGAGGAAAGCGAATGGCAGAAACACCCGCAGGATTTTGCAGGAAATTCAGCGCTCATCTTAATTTCGCACGGCGGTACCGACAATGATGATGATTTTGGCTCTATGGCAGCTACCCCGCGGCTGCAACAATGCCCTTATCTGCTGCAGGTATTTGCCAGTTTCAACACGGTAATTGGCCGCTCGCGTCTCATGCGCCTGGCCCCGGGTGCCGAAGTCAAGCCGCATAGCGACATTGCCTATTATTGGCGTGATCACACCCGCATTCATGTTCCAATCGTGACTGACCCCGGAGTTCGCTTTATATGCGATGGCGTCGAAGTGCACATGGCTGCCGGCGAGGCCTGGATCTTCGATAACTGGCGCAATCATCAGGTATTGAACCATACCAATATCACCCGCATTCATCTGGTCATCGACACTGTCGGCAGTGCAGCCTTTTGGCGACTGGTGTCGCAAGGCTCTATTATTTCTGCGCATGCCCCCGCTGCAAATAAAGCCCCGGAACCACGCACAATTGCCTACAATGCGGCACAAAAGGCTGCGTCCATCATCGAGCAGCACAACCGGGATCCGGCGGTACACCCGGATAGTGTCCTGGCCATTGTGCAAGAATGGCTCGCTGATTTACGCCAATCCAGCTCGGCACAAGCATGTTACGGTCAACTGGAATTGTTGCTGGTTGATTTTGCGCATAACTGGCGTTCCATTTGGGCAGCCCACAGCGCCGGCCCAGGTAGATACAGCGCCTATCAGGAACTGTTGCGACGTACGCTCCATCAAGCTAGCCAGCTTTTTGCTGATGTACACCTATCAAGTAACGGCATGTCATTCGCCCAGATCCTGCAGAGCTACTTACAGGCTTTTCTGGCACCACAAGCTAGAGTTGCAAGCCCCCTGCAAATTCCGCGCTTTGACAGGCCGATCATCATTCTCGCCGCGCCGCGCAGCGGCAGCACGCTCTTGTACGAGACGCTGTCACGCCATCCGGATATATGGGCGCTGGGCAATGAAAGTCATGGTGAAATTGAAAGCCTTACTGGGTTATCCCCCGCGGACCGCGGCTATGTCTCCAACGCCCTAGGCGCTGCGGATGCAGGCCCGCATATAGCCGAAATAATCCGCCGGATTTTTGCAGAAAGAATGCGCAACAATGTTGGCGCAAACTTCATGCTTCTGCCGGTATCCGGCCGGCCTGAACAAGTGCGTTTCCTTGAGAAAACCCCCAAAAATGCCTTGCGAGTGCCGTTTCTGAACGCGATTTTCGAAGATGCTTTTTTTATCTTTTTGCACCGTGCCCCCCAGCCAAACCTTGCCAGCATGATGGAAGCCTGGAGCTCCGGGAAATTTATCACTTACCGTAACCTGCCTGGATGGCGTGGCCCGCCATGGTCGTTGCTGCTCACACCCGATTGGCAAAAACTGCCGCCGGATGATCTTGCCGCCATTGCAGCACACCAGTGGTGCGCAGCAAATTCAGCCATCCTCGACAGCCTTATGTACTTGCCTGCTGAACGCTGGCGCAGCCTGTCATATGAGGAATTCACTGCTTCTCCCGCTGATGCCGCCGACAGACTGTGTGAATTCTGTAAGCTTTCACCGGCATCGCTTATGGATCGGCCGGAGAACCATGGCTTGCCCTTATCACGCCACACCCTTACTCCGCCCGCCCCCGATAAATGGTTAAGTCATAAACAAGACATCGACCGCGTCATGGACCTGATCAACCCGGTAGAGGCCCGCATCAACGGACTGGATCACCAGCTGTGATTGTAAGTAACCAGAGCTGCTTTTAATATGGCGCTGATACTCGGCAACCCCGGAAACTTCACATGCCGTCAATGAACCGCCCAGGCATCAGCGTACAGCCGGTATTCACATCACCTGTCATCCAGACAATGATGCCGAGCTGCGAGGGTCTGAACCAGAATCTGCGAAGCTTATTCCTGCAATGGGAAAAGGATCCCAGCCGTAAACGCAGCTCTGTCCCGACTCCGGTTATCAAAGTCGCGGTCTATGAAAGCGGTTTTGACCTGTTCTCAAACCCCGAGCCCGAGATACAAACCCTCCGGCAATTCTGCTTGCAGACCCTCGGTTACGTCATCGCCCAGTTGAATACCTACAGCAGCGAGGACATGGCCGGGTTACGCATTTATGAACACAGCTGGTATCATCTGACCCGGTATGCGGGCTATACCGCCCAGCACAACCATCCGATGGCCTCCTGGTCGGGCGTGTACTGCGTGGATCCCGGCGAGCCGGCGCCGGAACATCCCAATAGCGGCGCCCTGCGCTTCCTGGAGGCCCGCGGCACCGCCGGCATGTACTTGGATCCGGGCAACGCCCATCTGCAACCCCCTTACATGTTCGGCGATATTGCCTTCCAGATGGCAGCGGGACAGTTACTGCTGTTCCCCTCCTATCTGCTGCATGAAGTGGCCCCCTATTACGGCCAGCGTGAGCGCATCACGGTAGCGTTCAACGCCTGGGTGCGGGAAGCCGGCGCCGCCATGGACGAACCCGCTCTCAAGCTTTGGTGACTTGTGAGGGACTGGAGTCTCTGTCAAGGCAACCCTCAAAGAATCGCAGCTGGGCGGCTCCCACAAGATAAGGATGAAGGAAGAGAATAGAGGGCTTTGGGTTTGGGGAGCGGCGATACTCGCCGCGATGATTTCGGAATCGCGGCCGGGACGGCCGCTCACACAATATCAACCGCCGTACAAAAAAGCGGCCCCGTTTCCGGGGCCGCAGGTTTCGGACTTGTTGTTATTGACAGCGGTGCTTAGAACTTCACCCCCACGCGGGCGTAGAAGAACCGGCCCGGCGCCCGGTAGTACGTGGGCAGGAAGCTGTTGGCGAAGGCCGACATGGCGATTGGGGGCTGCCTGTCAAACAGGTTGCGGATACCGAAGGTGAAATCAGTATTCCACGCATCCAGATGATAGGTCACCGACACGTCATGATAAACCGTCGCGCCGATGTGGTTGACTGGCGATACTCCCGGGTTCGCGACAGTGCCATTACCCGGATCGAAGGGGTACGCCGCCGGGGTGGGGCTGCAACGTGAAGCGATCAGCGCTGAAGCAACACCGGGAGCAGTGCCTTTGAGGGCGTTACAGTCCTCAATCATGGCGCTGATGTACTGCATGTTCCACATGGCCGACCAGTCGCCGTAGTTCCAGCTGATGCCGAGATTGCCGCGGCGTTTCGGGAAACCGCCGGTGACTGCGCCGCCAGCCCCGCCGGTGGTTCCTGACAGTTCCTGACTGCTCAGGATCGGGCTGCCGGGCTGACCAGAGCCATAGGCCTCGGTCACAACGTACTGTTTGGTGAACGTCATGTCAAAGCTGGCCTTGAAGTCACCGATGCCGGTGGACGGGAATTTGTAGTCCATCAACCAGTCCACACCCTCGGTCTTGATGCCGCCGATGTTGATATCGGTATCGGTGACATTGGTGATCGAGCCGCCCTGGTTATAGGCTCCGCTGGAGCGGGTGATCAGGTTGCAGTACCCCGCGTTGCCGCCAATGTAACACCCGTTCAGGATGGTCTGGGCCGGCAGTGCGCTGACCGCGTTCAACACATCGATCTTGAAGTAGTCGAGGCTGATGTCGAAGCCCGGCAGCCAGTCGGGGCTGTACACGAAGCCGCCGGTCCGGGAGATGGAACGCTCCGGCGTCAGGTTCGCATTGCCGCCGACGGTGGTCTTGATCTGCGCATTTGGCTGGACAGTATTCGGCGCGCAAGCACCCGGCTGCGTTTGCGCCCTGTTTGCCACACACGGATCCGACAGCGTAGGGAAGCTGTCGCTGTCGCCCAAGAAGAACTCACTGATGCTGGGGATGCGGAAGCCCTGGGACCAGGACCCGCGCAGCAGCAGGGAGTCGGTGGCCTGCCAGCGCAGGGCCGCCCGGCCCGAGGTGTTGGAAGCAGAGTGCTGCACACCCGTGCTGGCATTGCCTGGATTGCCACCCGCCCATTTGAATTGCGACCAGCGGTTGGCGATGTCCAGGCTCACATTCTTCATGAACGGCACATCGGCCACCAGCGGGATATTGAACTCGACGTATTCCGCCTTGGTGGATTCCTTGCCGTTGGTGGACTGAGTCACGTTGCCGCTGGTATTGCCTTCCTGCGTCACGGCTTCGGGGTGTGCCAGACCATCGTGCTCGAGGGATTCCGCACCGATGGCCATGCCCACCGGGCCGGCCGGAAGGTTAAACAGGTTGCCGGTGATGTTGGCGGTGTAATCCCGCATGGTCTCTTCGATGACGGCGTGATCCTCATACAGCACATAGTTGGCCATGGCTGGGGTGATGCTGCCCTGCCCGGTAGCCAAGTTATAGCCGCCAAACCAGTTGAACGGCACGCAGCCTGCCACCGCCACACCACCCACGGTGCAGGGCGCGGTATTGATGACGGCACCCGTGGTGGGATCCACCGTCGCGGCACCCAAGGCGGTCTGCAGGCGCTCGGTGTTCACCAGGCCGCTGGTGACATCGGACTCGTAGTTTTTGCCGTAGTTATAGCCCAGATCCCAGTCCCACTCACTGCCCAGCATGTTGAAATAGCCGGTGAACCCGCCGCGGAACGCGAAGCTGTCCACATTCTGCCGGAACACGCGGTTGCCCATTTCCAGGGGACGGCGTCCCGAGAACGACAGCTCATCGCAGCTGCCCGCCGTGAAACAGGCCGGCGCCGAGGCGCTGTAGGGAGCACTTACACCCACCAGGCCTTTGCCATAGGGATTGTAGGGGTTCAGGGCCGAAATCGAGATGGTTGAGCCGTTTTGCGCGTAACCGCCCGCACCGATGAACAACGGCGAGGGCGCCAGCACCTGCTGGGACACGCGATTGTTGTAAATGGCCATGGTGCTGAAGGTCACGTTGTCGGCCAGGTCGTAATGACCCTGCACGAACAGGCTGGTGCGCTCATTGGGCGTCACCAGATAGTTCAGGGGCGCGAAATTGAAGTGGTCGGAATTCTGCCAGG
>DAHVFI010000106.1 GCA_027317045.1 Gammaproteobacteria bacterium | reverse complement strand
GTCGGCACCAGCGTTATCCCCGTCCAGCGCTGCGCCCAGAGCGCTCAAGGGGTGATAGCAGCGCCTAGCGTCTTTGGAAGGAGATCATGCTCCAGAATTACGTTCCCATACTTCTGTTCCTGATCTGCGGTGGCCTGTTTGGAGGCGTGCTGGTCGGGGCTGGATTCATCGCCAGTACCCTGCTCGGCAACCGCCGGTCGGACAGCGAAAAGCAATCGCCCTATGAATGCGGTTTCGAACCCTTTGAGGATAGCCGTATAAAGTTCGATGTGCGCTATTACCTGGTTGCGATTCTGTTCATCATTTTTGATCTCGAAATTGCCTTTCTGTTTCCCTGGGCGGTGTCACTGCACGCTCTCGGTCTATTCGGTTTCTTCGCAATGATGATTTTTCTCGCCATCCTGGTGGTGGGCTTCATCTATGAGTGGAAGAAAGGAGCCCTGGAATGGGAATAGAAGGCGTGCAGCAAAAAGGCTTCGTGACCACCGGCGTGGATACGCTGGTGAACTGGGCGCGCACGGGTTCCCTGTGGCCCATGACCTTTGGTTTGGCCTGCTGTGCCGTGGAGATGATGCACGCCGGCGCCGCGCGCTACGATCTGGACCGCTTCGGTGTGATTTTCCGTCCCAGCCCCCGGCAATCCGACGTGATGATTGTGGCCGGCACCCTGGTCAATAAAATGGCGCCGGCACTGCGCAAGGTTTACGACCAGATGGCCGAGCCCCGCTGGGTGATTTCCATGGGCTCCTGCGCCAACGGCGGTGGCTATTATCATTATTCCTATTCCGTGGTACGCGGCTGCGACCGTATCGTGCCGGTGGATGTGTACGTGCCCGGCTGCCCGCCCAGCGCCGAGCAACTGTTGTATGGCATCATCCAGTTACAAAAAAAAATTAAACGCACCAACACCATAGCCCGTTAGTTGAGTAACCGAATGAATTTAGCTGCCGACAAACTCGCCGGATCCGTGGAGTCGCGTTTCGGCGATGCCGTGAAGCGTGTGCCGTCCACGGTGGAGCAACTGACATATGAACTGACTGCGACGAAATTACAGGACGTCTGTCATGCACTGCGGGATGAGGAGCCCTTCCGGTTTGAACAACTCATGGACGTATGCGGTGTGGATTACCTCGGCTACGGTGAAAATGAATGGCGCACCCGGAGCGCCACCGTCACGGGTTTTAGTCGCGGTGTAGACCGGCATTCACCGCAGGCTGACGAGCATGCGCAACGTCGTTTCGCTGTGGTCTATCATTTGCTGTCCATCTGTCATAACCAGCGCTTGCGATTGCGGGTATTCTGCGCGGACGAACCACCGATGCTAGATTCGGTGACAGCGATATGGGCTTCGGCCAATTGGTTTGAGCGCGAAGCCTTCGACCTGTACGGCATCCTCTTCAGCGGCCATCCGGATCTGCGGCGTATCCTCACTGACTACGGCTTTATAGGTAATCCTTTTCGTAAGGATTTCCCCCTGTCCGGCAACGTGGAAGTGCGCTACGACCCGGAGAAGCAGCGCGTGATATACGAGCCGGTGAGCATCGAACCGCGGGTTTTGGTACCGCGCGTCATACGCGAAGATCCACGTTACCAGGAAGCCTTCAAGGAGGCCTCCAAGAATGCCTGAACTCCAGAACTTCACCATGAATTTCGGGCCGCAGCACCCGGCGGCGCATGGTGTGCTGCGCCTGATCCTGGAAATGGACGGTGAGGTGATTACTAAAGCGGATCCGCACATCGGTCTGTTGCACCGGGCCACCGAAAAACTCGCCGAAAGCAAGCCCTACAACCAGAGCATCGGCTATATGGACCGCCTGGATTACGTGTCCATGATGTGTAACGAACATGCCTACGTAATGGCGATCGAAAAGCTGCTGGGAATAACGCCGCCGATCCGCGCCCAGTACATCCGTGTGATGTACGACGAGCTGACGCGCATTACCAACCACTTGCTGTGGCTGGGCGCCCACGGGCTCGATATCGGCGCCATGACGGTGTTTCTGTATTGCTTCCGCGAGCGTGAGGACATCATGGACATGTACGAGGCGGTATCCGGCGCGCGCATGCATGCTACCTACTACCGCCCGGGCGGCGTCTATCGCGACCTGCCGCAACACATGCCTGACTACAAAGCCTCGCGCTTTCGCAGCAAGAGCGACATGCGGCGGATGAACAAGGCGCGCCAAGGCACATTGTTGGACTTCATCGAGGACTTTACCGGGCGTTTCCCCAAGTGCATTGACGAGTATGAGGTGCTGCTCACGGACAATCGCATCTGGAAACAGCGCACCGTGGGCATCGGCGTAGTCTCGCGAGAGCGCGCTTTGCAACTTGGTTTCTCAGGGCCGATGCTGCGTGGCTCCGGTGTTGAATGGGATTTACGCAAGAAGCAGCCATACGCGGTTTATGACGAGGTGGAATTCGATATTCCCGTGGGCGTGAATGGCGACTGCTATGACCGTTATCTGGTACGTATCGAAGAGATGCGGCAGTCCACGAATATAGTGAAGCAATGCATCGCTTGGCTGCGCAAGAATCCCGGCCCGGTGTGGTTGGACGATCACAAGATCACCCCGCCGCTCCGCGAGCAGATGAAATCCGACATGGAATCCCTGATACACCATTTCAAATACATGACCGAGGGTTACTGCGTGCCTGCAGGGGAGGTGTATGCGGCCATCGAGCATCCCAAGGGCGAGTTCGGCGTATACATGATTTCCGACGGCGCCAACAAGCCGTTCCGGGTGAAGATCCGCGCCGCCGGTTTCGCGCATCTTTCCGCTTTGGATGAAATGGTGCGCGGCCACATGTTGGCGGACTTGGTGGCCATTATCGGCAGCCAGGATATTGTGTTCGGCGAGGTGGACCGCTGATGGCCGCCCCCCAAGCCCAGGTGCTGTCAAAACATGTCCGTCAGGTTATTGACGCAGCAATCAAGCGATACCCCGAGGGTCGGCAGCGCTCGGCGGTTTTCGACGCTCTGCGCGAGGTTCAGCATGAGAACCAAGGCTATCTCACCGTTGAACTGATGGATGCCGTGGCCGATTATCTGAGGCTGGAGCCCATCAAGGTCTATGAAGTGGCCACCTTCTATTCCATGTTCGAGACCAAGCCGGTAGGCCGTCACAGCATCTCGGTATGCACCAACATTTCCTGCATGCTGCGGGGCGCGGACGACATCGTGGCGCATATCGAGAAAAAGCTGGGTATCAAGATCGGCGAAAGCACGCCCGATGGCCGCTGCTATCTAAAGCGCGAAGAAGAGTGCCTGGCGGCCTGCGCCGGCGGTCCCATGATGATGGTGGACCATAAATATTATGAAAATCTGACGCCGGAAAAGATCGAGCGGATCCTGGAGGGCTTGAAGTGAGCGTGCTGCTGGATCAGGTCTGTCACCGGACGTTTCAATTCGATAAACCGTGGACCATGGATAATTATCTCCAGGTGGATGGCTACAAAGCCTGGAAGAAAATTCTCAAGGACAAGATTCCCCCTGACCATGTCATTGAGGAAGTAAAGGCCTCGGGATTGCGCGGCCGCGGCGGCGCAGGGTTTCCCACCGGCGTTAAATGGGGCTTTATGCCCAAAAATCCAACTGCCCCATCCTATGTCGTATGCAACTCCGACGAATCCGAGCCAGGCACCTGCAAGGATCGGGATATCCTGCGCTTCAATCCGCATGCGCTGGTGGAAGGCATGGCCATCGCTTGCTATGCCATGCGCTGCAAAGTGGGTTACAACTATATCCGTGGTGAGTTCATGGATGAACCTTATGAGCACTTCGAACTGGCGCTCAAGGAGGCTTATAAAGCCGGGCTGCTCGGCGAGAACATCCTGGGCTCAGGTTTGGATATCGATATCCATACCCATCTGGGCGCCGGCGCTTACATTTGCGGCGAAGAAACCGCGCTGCTGGATTCACTGGAAGGCAAGAAAGGTTGGCCGCGATTCAAGCCGCCGTTCCCGGCCAATTATGGCGCGTTCGGCCGTCCCACCACGGTCAACAATACCGAGACTTTCGCCTCGGTGCCGAGCATCATGTGGAAAGGCGCCAAATGGTTCGCGGCCTTCGGCAAACCCAACAATGGCGGCACCAAGATATTCTCCGTCACCGGCCATGTGGCCAGGCCCGGTAATTTTGAAGTCCCGCTGGGCATACCGTTCAAGGAGCTCCTGGCGATGGCCGGCGGCGTGTGGCAGGGCCGCAAGCTCAAGGCGGTCATTCCCGGCGGCGTATCGGCGCCGGTGCTGCCCGCCGACGTCATGCTGAATTGTGATATGGATTTCGATTCGCTGCGCAACGCCGGCTCCATGCTGGGTTCGGGTGCGGTGGTGGTGATGGATGAGACCACCTGCATGGTGAGGGTGCTGGAGCGCGCCGCACGCTTCTTTTATTCGGAATCCTGCGGCCAGTGCACGCCGTGCC
>DAHVFI010000102.1 GCA_027317045.1 Gammaproteobacteria bacterium | reverse complement strand
CGGGGTGTATTTCTGGCCCAGCCTGCTCGCTGCCTGCGCGGTAACCGTTGTCTGTTACGGTTTGATGCTATGGGTATTACGCCGCTTGTTTTCATGACTGCCCAATCCATTGCGTGTCCCGCTTTCATGATATACAGTCACCAACTCTGATTTTGCAAGTTCCTCAGAACCCATCAGAAACTTGGCGTCCGAACGCCTCGATCGAACACCGCCGGATTGATATGACCACTTCCGCAACCGCCGCTTTGACATTGGATACCCGGGTCAGCCCGGCGCGCCGACGTGTCGCATTGGCAGTCCTATTGACGTGGTTAACTTGGACCTTCGCGTGTCCACAGGCGATGGCCGGTTTCGATGCCCATGTTTCCGAGACGCCGGGACAAGTAAGTCAGGTCCTCGCTAGCCATGGAATATACGGCGATGTGGATGAGGATGTTTCCTGTAATGCTCTGCAGCATCTTCCCACCGTTATACAGAAGTACGATTTCAAAATCCCGACTGCAGTTTTTGCTTTTCACGCCGTATCTCCAGCTATTATTGATTTGGCGCACTCAGTTTTCATAGTCACGATCTCAAGGCACTGGTTTAGTCAAAGTTCACCGCTCACACGAAGACATTCACCCACTTTGGGTGGGGTCTGGCCCCACGCTCCTCCGCGCATGACCTGATCGTGCCGCCCACGGGCGGCGCCGCGTAACCCCGCGCAGACGCGGGTGTTCATGATCATTGTCATGGTGGAGTTCTATACATGTCATCGCTTATCCGGCGCCTTGTGCGCCGCAGCGGCCGGTTCCTACCGCTGCTTTTAGCTGTACCGCTCGCGTGGAGCAGCGCGGCGCTTGCTCAGGGTCTTACGCTGGAGCAGGCCATGCGCGAGGCGCTGGTTCGCAACCAGGATCTGCGGGCGGCGCGCAGCGCCGTTGATGCGGCACGCGGGCGGCTGGAACAGGCCGGCCTCTGGCCCAATCCGCGGCTGGTCCTCAGCAATGAGACCGGCAGACCCTTCAACAATGCGGGTGAGTACACCCGCTCGGTCGGCGTTAGCCAGGATTTCCCCATCGCCGGACGCATCGGCCGCGCCAAGGATGTGGGCCGCGTGGATGTGGCCCGCGCGCTTGCCGAAGTTAACGATGTCGAACGCCGGCTTTTGGGCGAAGTGGCGGCATCATTTTACAAAGTTGTCACTCTGGATCAGCAGATCAAATTACGTGATCGTCTGATCGGCATTGATGAATAGCTGGTAAGTACCTCACGGGCGCGACAGAAGGCAGGTGAAGTTTCCGAGCTCGATGTCAATACGGCAACGCTCGAACTGGAACGGCTGCGCCAGGAGCGTACCGTACTCACAGGCGAGCGCACCGCGGCGCTGGCCACGCTCGCGGCGCTGCTGGGGCTGCCGCCGAGCGCAACGCCCACACTCGATAGCACGCCGCCACCCGCCGCACCGCTGCCCCCGTTAACGCAGCTCACTGAACAGGCGTTCAGCGAGCGGCCCGATCTGCGTCTGCTTGCACTTACCGCCGATCGGGCGCAAGCCGAACAGGCGCTCGCCAGGTCCTCGGCCTGGGAGGACTGGAACGTGTCGTTGGGCGTGCAGCAGAACCAACGCGTGATTGTGGGCGCCCCGTATCAACCCGTAGACAAGGCCCTGATGCTGTCACTCTCCATTCCGTTGCCACTTTTCAATCGAAACCAGGGGGCAATCGCGGCGGCCGCGGCTGACGAGGAAAGGGCGCGCGAACAGCTGGCCGCGTTGCGACTGAAAATTGAGAATGAGGTGGCGGGGGAATACGTACAGGTGACGCGCTTGCTCACTGCGCTCAACGCTTACACCCAACGCACCCTGCCGCTCAGTCGCAGCAACGCGGAACTGGCACGTGACGCTTATCGCCAGGGGCAAGTCTCTATCGTCGAAGTCATTCAAGCCGAGCGCCAGGAAAACGAACTCAACGCCAGTTACACCGATGCCCTCGGTCAATATCTCCAGGTGCTTGCCGCGCTTAATACCGCCGCGGCCACCTGGGCCCCACTCATGACTCATCCGGTGAATTCTTCCGCCGGTCAAGCTGGAGAACATTGACATGCGATCCATTCGTAGTTACATGGTTACTGCTGTCTTACTGGCGCTGGTTGTCGTTGTCACGCTACCAGAGATAGGATTCGCTCACGGCGAGGAAATCAAGCTCGGCGGCGCGACCCGGGGTTCTGTCTCGCTTACTGCCGCGCAGACAAAGGCACTGGGACTCGAACTCGAACAAGCCAAGCGGCGACCCATCGCCGATCTTCTTAAAGTCAACGGCGAAGTGCAGGCCTTGCCCGACGAACAAGCCGATGTAAGCCTGCGTATCAGCGGCCGCGTGGATGCGGTGTATGTCAACCTCGGGGATCACGTGCGCAAGGGCGACAAGCTCGCGCTGATCCAGTCGCGGACGGTCGGCAATCCACCCCCCACAGTCGTGGTGCGCGCACCCATGGACGGTGTGATTGATGCGCGCAACATCATCGCGGGTCAGGCCGTGGAGCCCAACACTGCGTTATTTCACTTGAGTAACCGTACCCGCATGCGCGTGGTCGGCAGGGTATACGAGGAAGACCTGGAGAAGGTGCACGCGGGCCAGAAGGCCTATGTGCAGCTTCTGGCTTATCCGGACAAGACCTTCACCGGTATCGTCAGCTTGGTGGGGCCGACACTCGATCCGGATACGCGCACGGTGCCGATCTGGATTGTGCTGGATAACAAGCAGGGCCTGCTCAGGCCGAATTTATTTGCGCGTGCCGATATCGTGCTGCACTACAGCCAGGCGGTACTCACCGTGCCCAATGCCGCAATTCTCGAGGCGAATGGCGAAAAATTCGTGTTTGTGCGTGAGGCGGGCAAATACCGCCGCATGGTGGTGACCGTCGGCGCTTCCGACGACGAATACACCGCGATCGACTCGCAACTCGTGCCCGGTGACGAAGTGGTGACCCAGGGTGCGCGGGAGCTGTACACGCTGTGGCTTACCGGCGGACAACTCAAGGCGGAGGACTAGACCATGTTCAACCGCCTCATCGCCTGGTCTCTCAACAACCGGTTGTTGGTGCTCGCCATCACGGTGGTCCTGTTCCTCGCCGGCGGCTATGCCCTGAAGCAGATGTCGGTGGACGTATTTCCCGAATTTGCGCCGCCCCAGGTGGTGGTGCAGACCGAGGCGCCCGGACTCGCGCCCCAAGACGTGGAAGCCCTGATTACCTATCCGCTCGAAACCGCCATTAACGGCACACCGGGGGTGGCGGTGGTGCGTTCGTCGAGCTCCGTCGGGCTGTCCACCATCGTCGTGGTCTTCAAAGACGGGACCAACATTTACCTGGATCGCCAGCTTGTCAACGAGCGCATTCAGGATGTCGCGGGCAATCTTCCCGCTGGCACCCGCCAGCCGATCATGCTGCCGGTGACCTCGGCGGTGGGTTGGCTGGTGAAATACGCGCTGACCAGCAAGACCGTCTCACCGATGCGGCTGCGGACCATCTCCGACTGGGAAATCCGCCCGCGTATTCTCTCGCTCGGGGGCATCGCCTCGGTCGTGTCCATCGGCGGTGACGTAAAGCAATACCAGGTGCGGCTCAATCCCGAACGCATGCTGGCCTACCGGGTGAGCGCCGAGGAGGTACGCCGCGCCCTGGAAAACGCCAATCTCAACGTCGCGGGCGCCTTTCTGCAACGCGGCGCCGAAGAACTCATCGTGAGCGGCCAGGGACGGGTCAAGACCCTGGCCGACCTGAAGCGGACGCTGATCACCGAACGCGATGGCGTGCCCATCACCGTCGGCAACATAGCCGAAGCGCGCCTGGGAAGCGAGATCAAGCGCGGTGACGCCGCGTTCGGCATGCAACCGGCCGTCATCGGCACCATCTCAAAGATTTACGGCGCGGATACCCTCACCACCACCGCCAAGGTGGACAAGGCCCTGGCACAGATCAAAAAGGATCTGCCGCCCGGCGTGGAGATGAATACCCGGGTGTTCCGCCAGGCGGACTTCATCGAAGCGGCCATCCGCAATCTCAAGGTTGCCCTGCTGGAGGGCGCGCTCATCGTCATCGCCGTGCTGTTCGTATTCCTGATGAACTGGCGCGCGTCCTTCATTACCTTCCTATCCATGCCCGCGTCTTTCGTGGGGGGCATCATCGTGATGTACTTCCTGGGGGTTGGCATCAACGCCATGACCCTGGGCGGCTTGGCGACGGCCATCGGCGCGGTGGTGGACAACGGCATCATCACCGTGGAGAACGTGGTGCGGCGCCTGCGCCTCAACCGCAACGCCGCAAAGCCCGTGCCCGCCATGGAAGTGGTGTTCGACGCCGTGCAGGAGATTCTCAACTCGGTGTTCTATGCCACGCTCATCCTGAGCGTGATCTTCGTGCCCATTTTTTTCCTGCAGGGCCTGGCGGGACGCATTTTCTCGCCCCTGGGCATTGCCTATATCGCTTCCATGATTGCTTCCCTGGTGGTGGCGGTGACCACGGTGCCGGCGCTTTGCTATCTGCTGCTGGTGCGGCGGACTGAGAAGAAGGAAAGCGAAAGCGTGTCGCTGCATCCCTCAACGGAAGCCCCGCCGGATTATGGATCTCAGCCCGTGAAGCCGCCGCCGGAACCCCTGGCACTTCATCCCATGAGCGCGCAGGAGCTCAGGGCGGATACCTCGACAGCGGGCAGGGAACGGGAAACGGAGACACGCTTCGTGATCTGGCTGAAAGGACACTTCCTCAAGCTGCTCAACGCCTCGCTGGCCCATCCGCGCTGGGTGGCGGGGATCGCCACGGCGCTGCTGGTGGGGGCACTCGCGCTCCTGCCGTTTTTCGGCAAGTCCTTCCTGCCGGAATTCCACGAGGGCAACTACATCATTGCCATGACCACGCTGCCGGGGACCAATCTCGAGGAATCCATGCGCTTGGGCGCAGAAGTGCGCAAAACGCTGCTCAAGTATAAGCAGGTGGTTTCCATTGACCAGCGCGCCGGGCGCGCCGAGCTGGACGAGGACGCCCAGCCGCCGAATTTCAGCGAGTTTGACGTGAAGCTCGATTTCGCTAGGGACCCGGACATGCTGCCGGATGAGCTGCTGCGCCGGGTGCGGGCCGATCTGGCCAATGTTCCCGGGGCGGTGTTCAACATCGGTCAGTTTATCGCCCACCGCATGGATGAGGTG
>DAHVFI010000100.1 GCA_027317045.1 Gammaproteobacteria bacterium | reverse complement strand
ACGCAATTGGGACCGATGCAAGCACCGCGCGCAATCACCACACCCTTTTCCAGCACCACGCCTGGCGCAATCCAGGCTTCGGCAGAAACTCGCGCATCGGGGTGCACCTTGGCACCTGCATCAATACCCTTTTGCGATGTTAAGGCCGCCGTGAGCAGCGTCGCCACGCGCGCATATAGCAGATAGGGGTTGTCTGAAACCAGTGCCGGGACCGGGCAAAGCTCTGCATCGGCCGGCGCCAGAATCACCGCGGCGGCACGGGTTTCAGCCAGATAGCGGCGGTAATGGGTATTGGAAAGAAAAGTGATGGCATCGGGACCGGCATGCTGTATCGTCGCAACACCCCGGATCAGTGTCTTGCCATCACCGCGTAACAATCCTCCGCAGCGATCCGCTAGTTCTGTGAGCGTGTATTCCACTGGCAAACGCCGTCATTCATCAGTGACCAGTACCCGGAGGATTATTGGTCTGTAATTTAAAATCCTTCTGCATCTGGCTCAACACTTGGTCGGTCACATCGACCGTGCCATCCGCATAATAAGTAACACCCTTGTCGATAATGAGATTGTAATTTTTGGCCTTGGCGAATTTTTGCGCGGCTTTGTCAATTGCCGCCTGAAGTTCACTCAATTCCTGATTGCGCTGTGAATTGACGTCTGCTTGGAAATCATCCTGCTTACTTCTAAAATCCTGCTGCAAGCTGTCCAGTTTGTTTTCCAGGCTCTGCAGCTGGCTGGCGCTCATAATCGCACCATTCCGATTGATCTGATCCTGGAGATCTTTGATCTTGTTCTGCTGAGCCACAAGCTCCTTGCCGCGACCGCCAAATTTCTGTTCCATCACTTTGGTTGCCGCTTGAGCCTGAGGTGATTTTTGCAGGAGTGTTGCCCTATCCACCACACCGATTTTCAGCTCAGCCGCAGAAACATTGCCCACATATATCAGACCTGTTAACACGGCCAGTAGCATCAATAATTTAATTGCAATTTTCATATCTATTCTCCGGAATAATCAAAAATAAGTGCCTAAGGTGAATTGGAACCGTTCGGTCAGATCCCCCGGCTTGGGATTCAGCGGCAAAGCATAGCTGAATTTCATGGCGCCGAGAGGCGTCAGAAACGTAGCCGCCACGCCGGTGGAGACCCGCAGACTACTCCAGCGAAAATCCCCTGGATCGGTGAAAGCATTGCCTGCGTCAATGAACAACGCCCAGCGGCTGGACTCGACACCCGAGTCACTCTTTTTGCCAAAACTCGGCAGGATCAGCTCATTCTGCATATAAACCTGGGCCCGGCCGCCAAACGGATAGCCTATGGAGTCCCGCGGTCCCAGGGTACCGATCTGCCAGCCGCGTACCGTATCGGGGCCGCCATCGAACCAATTCTTATACGGTGGATAGGTCGCGGTTTTGCCATAGGGAGCACCATAATCCATTTCACCGTTGATGCCATATATAAACCCTTTGAACAAGGGGATAAACGCCAATTGGCTGTAACTCAGGATGTAATACTGCTGGTCAGAACCTGGTACAGCGGCTGTCAAACTGAGAGATTCGCGTGCCCCGTTATCTGGGAAAATGATCCGGTCGCGGGTATCGCGCACATAACTCAATGATGCTTCGAGTGTGTTGTACTGCAAGGCCGGGTACTCGCAGACAAAAGTAAACCCACGCGAATCCGCACAAGCACCTAGAATCTGTGAAACAGTGCCATTGGCTGGGTTTGATATAAACCCAACGTACTGTTGCGACGTACCTGACTGTGCGAATAGTTGATTGTGCGAATAAGTGCCACTGATACCCCAGGCGCTGTACTCCGTCAGAGGAATATTGAAACTTATCTGGGCGCCATAGGATTGGGTTGTCAATGGCGCGCTATTGATCGTCAGCGATGAGGTTTGGGTTTGGAATAACCCCAAGGTGCGGCTGATACCGTCCACCGTCCAATAGGGATTGGTGAAACTGAAATTATACGAATGACCTATATAACTGCGGTTAGCGTCAATCGACAGGCGATCACCAGTACCCAGGAAATTGGCATTCACAATCTGGCCATCAAGGACCAACCCGGAATAACTGCCGTAGCCGACGCCTACATTCGCCGTGCCCGCAGGACGTTCAGTCAACGTGTAGTCGAGATCCACCAGATCATGGGAGCCAGGAACCCGCACAGTTTTAACTTTCGCATTCTCCATCCACGGCAGGCGATTAAGGCGTACGCGCGATCGTTCCACATCTATATTTGAAAGCCAGGTGCCTTCAAACTGACGCATCTCACGGCGGAAAACCGCATCGTCGGTGCCCGAACCGCCACTGAAATTGATATGCCGCACATACACGCGCTCACCGGGCTCAATATAGAAGGTGATGGAAACCAGTTTGTGTTGACGGTCAATATCCGGCACTGGATTGACTTGGGCAAACCCGTAACCATCCACGCCCAGTCGTTTTTGAATTAGATCGGCTGTGGTGGTAGCCCGCTGGAGTGAAAATGTGTCACCTGGTTTCACCAACACGAATCTTTTCAGCACCGACTCCGGTATCACAAACTGCCCCGCCAACTTCACGTCCTTGACTTTGTAAACTCCGCCTTCGGAGATATTCACTGTGATATAAACGTTATTGCGATCCGGTGAGATAGCCACCTGGGTTGAATCTATGGCGAAGTCCGCATATCCCTGATCCATGTAAAAGGACCGCAACGACTCCAGGTCACCCACGAGTTTCTCGCGGGAATATTCATCGGAACTTCCGAAAAAAGTCCAGAAATCCGCCACTTTTAATTTAAATACGTCGTGCAAATCACCCTCAGAAAAGGCATGATTGCCGACGATGCTGATGGAACGAATCTTGGCAGTAACCCCCTCGGAAATTTTCACCGAGACATCAACCTTGTTGTCGCCTATGTCGGCGACATTAGACTTGATGATTACTGCATATTTTCCATGGCTGTAATATTCATCCGTGATCTGCTGGATAAACTGATCGAGGGTGACCTTGTTGAAAATCTGCCCTTTCGACAGCCCCGCTTTATCCAGCGATTTGTATAGATCGTCCGATTTTATGAGTTTGTTGCCAGAGATGACGAAATTGGCGATCGATGGACGCTCGTGTACGATGATTATGAGCGTATCATCCTGGCGGCGCAGTTCGACATCGCGGAAAAATCCGGTCTTGTAAAGCGCGCGAATGGCATCTTGGATGCGAGTTTCGGTGATGTGGTCGCCGATATTGATTGGCAGATAATCGTAAACCGTGCCTTTGGATATGCGTTGCAGACCGACGATCTCGATTTTCTTGACGGTGAACGATTCATCCGCTCGGGCGATGGAGGAGCTCAACACCAGGAACAGCAATGAGGCCAGGATAATCCCGGTGCCTTTAATAAAGCCCAATTGTAATCCTCCTTACCCGAACAGCCGCATTAGATCGTTATAGATCGCGAAACTCATGAGTACCAGTAACAGCGCGATACCGACACGCTGGCCCAACACTTCAGCCTGGACGGATAAGGGCGAGCCCTTGACCGCCTCGATGATGTAATAAAGCACATGGCCGCCGTCCAGCACCGGAATCGGTAGCATATTCAGCACTCCAAGACTGATGCTCACGATGGCGAGAAACGCCAGAAATGGCACCAAGCCATTCTCCGCCGTGTAGCCGGCATACTGTGCAATATCAATGGGCCCGCTCAAGTTGCGCAAAGATACCTTACCGGTCACCATGTTCCAAGAAGCATACAAGGTGAGCCAGGCGAGGCTGCCGGTGCGCGCAAACGCATGCTCAAGAGCGGCCACCGGATTATACCGTTGTTCTGCTTCTAAGCGCTGACGCAGCCTTTCAGGATAGCCAATCTGAGCGCCAATATGCCCTATCATCTTGCCATCTGAGGTCTTTTGAACCCCAACTGGAAGTTGCAGAGCGAAGGTGCGTACGCCACGCTGCACCAGGATTTTCAGGATCCGATCCGGCGCTGTTTGTAGAATTTTAACTAACTGCTGAGGGCCAGCGACTGGCGTGCCGTTAACCTTGAGAATTACGTCGCCAGGCTTGAGACCCGCTTGCCTGGCAGTGCCGTCGGGCAACACTTCACCCACTTCGGGCGCGGCCGCCGGTTGCCATTGGCTGAAGCCCAGGCCTGTCAGCAGCTTGCCCGGCTCGGTAAGTGCCTGACTGTCCGTTATATTTAACACCAGCTGCTGCTGACCATTATCCGGGGTGCGCACCTTCACATCTACATTCCCGCCTCCTATGACACCTTCGAAGAGCCGTACCACCGCCGTATCCCAAGTGGGTGTTGAATGGCCATTAACGGCAAGAATCTCGTCTTCCATGACAAAGCCAGCGTGGGCGGCGGCTGAGCCTGGCTGCACTGCCCCAATGATCGGCCGGATTCCAGGAACGCCGATCATGAAAATCACCCAATAGGCCACAATCGCAAAGATGAAATTGAATGCCGGGCCTGCCAATACCGCTAAGAAGCGCTTCGCCAATGGCTGACGGTTGAAAGCCAGATGTTTCTCCCCCTCGGGTACTTCGCCTTCGCGCTCATCCAGCGGCTTCACATAGCCCCCCAGAGGCAACCAGCCAATCGCAAGTTCCGTGGAATCGGGACGGCGCTGCCAAAGCAGCAGCGGTTTGCCAAAAAACACGGAAAAACGCAGCACCTTGATGCCGAAACAGCGCATCACGATGAAGTGACCGAACTCATGCCAGATGACCAATATGCAGATGGCCACGAGGAAAGCCGCAATGCTGATGAGGATATTCATGCCGCCACCCTGGCCATGGCGGCTACGGCCATAATACGCGCGCGCCGATCGCATTCCAGCACGGCTTCAATGGAGACCGGGTTACTGGGGAACACTTGCTCAAGCGCCTGCTCCACCACATGGG
>DAHVFI010000127.1 GCA_027317045.1 Gammaproteobacteria bacterium | reverse complement strand
AATTCAAATAATACATGTAGGGTGAAGGATTGACACCGCGCAATGCCCGGTACACATCCAAGGCCGAACCGGCGAAGGGCGCGGTCAGCCGCTGCGACAACACCACCTGCATGATATCGCCGTCGCGGATGTAATCGCGCGCCCGCGCCACCGCCTGGCAGAAATCCGCACGCCCGAAACCCGGCTGAAATTCCCCCGCGACACTGCCGGAGAAACCCCGAACCGAGGGATAGCGCAGCGGCCCACGCAACTGTGCGGCGATATCCGCCAGCCGCCGCTCGGCCTCCCGCAAGCCGCCGGGATCGCCGGCATCGGCATGCGTCACCAGCGTGAGTATCCCGCGCAGGTTGTCGAACACCACGAACTCATCCGCCTGCATCAGGAAAATATCGGGGCAGCCGAGGACATCGGGTTTGGCGTACTTGGCAAGACGCGGCTCAATACTACGCACCGTATCAAAAGCCAGGTAGCCCACCAATCCACCGGCGAAACGCGGCAAGCCCGGCAGCACCGGTACCCGCGCCTGCTGACGCAGCGCCTCGATTTCCATGAGCGGATCGGCGCTGCGCCGGCGTTGCTCCAGATTGGCGCTCTGCACCCGCAATTCGCCGTCGGCGTAGCGGATACGAACCCGTGACGGCAGGCCGATGATGGAATAGCGCCCCCAGGTTTCGCCGCCCTGCACCGATTCCAGCAGGAAGGAATAGGGCGCGTCCGCCAGCTTGAGATACGTGCTTAAGGGCGTGTCGAGATCCGCCAGTATCTCGCAGGTAACAGGAATGCGATTGAAGCCGGCGCGCCGGAAAGCGTCAAACTGCTGATGATCCATGCCACGGTCACTCTGAAAACGGAAAACAACGATTTGCTTAAATACGCAAAAACGTCAGCCTCACCATCGCCGGGTGCGGGCTTTTTCGACTCCGTTCAGCTTGACTAAAAAAGACATGCGGGACCTGCAAACGGGGCGCGGTGGATGCGCCTCCGATCAAACATACCGGCTTGCGCCGGCGCTAGCAAGCCCCACTGTCCACTTTTCCAGCAGTGGCGCTAATTCCGTAAGCGAGCCCAACAAGGCATCGGGCTCAAGCACACCCAGATCCTGGCCGTAGCCGTAGCCCACACCGATGGCCCTGAATCCCGCGGCCCGGGCTGCGAGCAGGTCATTCCTGGAATCGCCGACCATGTATCCGTGTTTCGGATCAAGCTTGAAATGCCGCGCCGCGAACAGCAAAGGCGCGGGGTCGGGTTTGCGCCGGGGCAGGGAGTCTCCGGACAGCACTACACCGAAGTACTCGCGAATGCGCAGTGCCGCCAACAGCGGCTCGGTGAATTCCGCCGATTTGTTGGTAATGCAGGCCAGGCCATAGCCGCGTTCCTGCAGCTGCCGCAACACTGCCAGGGCGCCGGGATACAGACGGGTTTCCACCGCCAGATGCGTGCGGTAGCTGCGGCGAAAGATCTCGAACGCACGCGCATACAACCCGGGCTCCGGCTCACCCTCCTGTGTGCCGGTGAGTGCGCGCTTCACCAGACGGCGTATCCCGTCGCCGACCCATTCCCGCACCTGTTCAAGACCGGGCGCGGCTCTGCCCAGCGCTTGCGACATGCGGTCCACGGCGCGGGCGATGTCGGGCGCGCTGTCGGCCAGCGTGCCGTCCAGGTCAAAGGCCACGAGTGCCGTAACGCTATCTTTCGGATCAATCTTCAAGGCAATGGAAACCCATTATTAAAAATCCGGATACGACTCACGGAACATCAAGCCGCAGTCCGGGTGGCGCTTGACGATACGTATAGCTTTATGTATGAATATTAACGACGGTATCCACAAAACTACAACTGCATACCGATCATTGGGGAGATCAGCATGGGAAAGTTCGGGTTGGCCCTGAGGGCCGCGCCGCTCGTTTTTATTGCCGTTGCACTCTCAGGCTGGACCGGTCGTGTGCAGGCCGAGCCCGGCAATGGCCTGGGCTTGTATCTTGGACCGGTGCACAGCAGCGATTCCTCACGCTATGGCACCGGCCGCGGGCTGAGCCTGACGGCAGACGCGCAAATGGCACTCAATCCGGACTGGTCGCTGAATCCCTACATCGAAATCTCGTACGAACACACCAATAACCCTTACGCGATCATGAATGGCGCCGCCGGCCTGCAGGCGCGACGCTGGATCGGAAATTGGTTTCTGGGGGCGCAGTTCCTGTTTCACGATGAACTGGTGCGCAGCAACGGCACCATCAGCGCGAGCACCTATGGGCCAAGCCTGGGCTTCGCCATGGGCTGGGAAAGCCGCAGTCACTGGTCCATTGTTTTCGAAGTGAACGGCTTCGAAGGCCAAGGGCTGAGCTTGTC